>NZ_JBGLYU010000002.1:0-219454 GCF_047304235.1 Variovorax sp. Varisp36 | reverse complement strand
GCGGTGGTCCGTGTTCAGCAGCGCATCAAGACTCGGCGGCGAACTTGTCGTACGAGGCCGCATCGAGCAGCGCGTCGAGCTGCGCCGGCTCGCTCAGCTTGACCTTGAAGAACCAGCCGCCGGCCAGCGGGTCGCTGTTGGCGAGCGAGGGGTCGGCGCGCAGCGCTTCGTTCACTTCGGTGATCTCGCCCGACACGGGCATGAACACGTCGGCCGCGGCCTTGACCGATTCGACGACGCCGGCGACTTCACCCTGGGCAAAGGTCTTGCCGACTTCGGGCAGATCGACGAACACCACATCGCCCAGCGCGTCCTGCGCGTGCACGGTGATGCCGACGGTGGCCGCGCCGCCTTCGGCCGAGACCCATTCATGGTCCTTGGTGTACTTGATGCTCATGTAAAAAACTCCTCGTGGAAAAAATGATGATCGGGGTGCGTAGCCTAGCCGCGGTAGTAGCGGGTGGGCACAAAAGGCATGGTCGAGACTTCCATCGGTACCGGCTTGCCGCGCACGATGGCCTGGATGCGCGTGCCCGGCTCGGCGAAGGCGGTGGCCACGTAGCCCATGGCGATGCAGCGGTCGGCGGTCGGGCCGAGCAAGCCGCTGGTGACGAGGCCGATGTCCTGGCCTTCGAAGGATTGCAGCACCGTGCCGTCGCGCACCGGAATGCGTTCGAGGGCAACGAGGCCCACGCGCTTGCGCTTCAGCGTGTCGTGATCGGTGTGGCCTGCCGCGCCCACGGTGGATGCGGTGAGCTGCGCCAGGACCTTCGCGGCGCCCGGAAAGCCGCCTGCGCGCGCGCCGCCGGTGCGGCGCACCTTCTGCATCGCCCAGTTGAGCGAGGCCTCGACCGGCGTGGTGGTGGTGTCGATGTCGTTGCCGTACAGGCACAGGCCGGCTTCGAGCCGCAGCGAATTGCGCGCGCCCAGGCCGATGGGCTTGACTTCGGGCTGGGCCAGCAGCAGGCGGGCGAGGGCGTCGGCGCCCTTGGCGGCCACCGAGATCTCGAAGCCGTCCTCGCCGGTGTAGCCGCTGCGGGTGACGAAGGCGGGAATGCCGCCGATCTGCACCGCGCCGCCCGTCATGAACACGAAGCGCTCGACACCGGGCGACAGCCGCGCGAGTGCGGCGGCGGCCTGCGGGCCTTGCAGTGCGAGCAGGGCGTGGTCGGGCAGGGGCTGCACGTCGCAGCGGGCGCCGATCTTCTGCTGGATGTGCGCGATGTCGGCCACCTTGCAGGCCCCATTCACGATCACGAAGATCGAGCCGTGGCCTTCGTTGAAGAACATCAGGTCGTCGAGGATGCCGCCCTCGTCGTTCAGCAGCAGGCCGTAGCGCTGCTTGCC
Source organism: Variovorax sp. Varisp36 (assembly GCF_047304235.1). NCBI lineage: Bacteria > Pseudomonadati > Pseudomonadota > Betaproteobacteria > Burkholderiales > Comamonadaceae > Variovorax > Variovorax sp. Varisp36. The sequence continues at coordinate 218,107 of NZ_JBGLYU010000002.1, read as the reverse complement.
GGCGGGCAGGTCGATCACGTCGACGGGCATCAGGGTTTCGAAGGCGGCTGCCGCATCGGGCCCGACGAGGCGCAGCTGTCCCATGTGGGAAATGTCGAACAGGCCGGCCGCATCGCGCGTGTGCTTGTGCTCGGCCATCAGGCCGGCGGGGTATTGCACGGGCATCGAATAGCCGGCGAAAGGCACCATGCGGGCGCCGAGCTCCAGATGGAGGTCGTACAGCGGCGTCTTGAGAAGAGGGGCGTCGGAGGGAGCGGAAGAAGCAGCCACGGGGCACTCCAAAGGGGCAGTCGAAATCCATGGCTGCAACGCCATGGGCCACCCCTGCTGTCCGCTTTACCTGAGAGATTCGCCCCACGATCGGGGTTTGCTCCTTCGGTGGGCCGTTGCTTGGCAACGGCCTCTCTCCAGCAAGGAAACACCGGTGTCCACCAGTGCCTTGTCAGTCCTTTTGCCTGAGCGTTCGGGAATCCCTGCGCCTTCGGCGGCCCCGGCGTGCGGGGCTCTCTCCTGACCCCGGCAAGTGTAGTGGATCGCGCAGCCCGCAGCCCCGGAATTGCCCTTCACCCTATCGCGACCACAGGCGCCACGCCGCGACGCCGACCGCGATCCACACGGCCACGACAAGCGCGGCGCCATACCGGCTGGTCGGCCTGGCGCCCGACTTCTGCATCCAGTCGTCGGCTTGCCGGCGGCACTCCGCGAGCACCGGCGGCGGAATCATCCGGATCGCAAGCCAGATCAGCCCCGGCAGCAGGAGAACGTCGTCGAGGTAGCCCAGGACCGGGATGAAGTCGGGAATGAGGTCGATCGGGCTGAGCGCGTAGGCGACCACGAACATGCCCAGTGCCTTGGCATACCACGGGGTGGATGCATGCCTGCCGGCGAACCACAGCGTGACGCCGTCGCGCTTGACGCGCCGGGCCCAGGCGCGAAGCCGGTCGGACAGGGGCGGTTTTTCAGGAGCGGAGTTCACCTCGCGATGGTGTCACAGGCTGCGTTCGCGCCCGGGGTGCGCTCTTCAATGAACGATTTCGGCCGGCGGCAGCAGCCGGTCGATGCGCTCGCGCAGCGATTCGGCCCGCTCCACGCCGGCGGTTTTCTCGATCTCGGTCAGCATCAGCGCGGCGATGGTCAGCATCGCCTCGCGGTCGCGCGCCTCGCGCAGTGCGTCGCGCATCTGCAGCGCGAACTTCGGGTCGCGCCGCACGAACATGCGCTCGCAGATGTCGAACAGGAACATGCGCGTGGTGGCCAGCGAGCGCTTGCCGTCGAAGGTATCGGCCGAGGTGGGGAGGCGGATCGGTTCGTTGGCGGGGATCGGCACGGGCTGGGCGGGTGCCGGTGCGTCCGCGGCTTGCGGGCTCTGCAGGTAGCCCCTCTGGATCAGCGCCCGGATCGCCAGCTCGGCTTCATGCCGGTCGGGGAACAGCGCGCTGAAGTCGGTCAGCGAGCGCCGGCCGTCGGCCATCAGCAGCAGGGCGCGCTCGCGCTGGCTGAGCGTGCGCTGTCCGCCCTGGAGTTCGTCGCGCGCCTTGTCGGTCTTGGTGGGAAACATGGCAGCCACAGCTTTGGGGAGTCGAGGGCCGCAGCATCGTTGCAACCGATGACATCTTCATGAACCGTTTGCCTCGCAGGGCCATTGGCTGCCCCGGGGCGGCCCCGCGCGTTCCGCCGCACGCCGGGCGCGCTGCCCGGCGTGGACCGCGCCTCGGCTACCTGGCGTAGACCAGGTCCCGCAGCGCGAGCGAGATCCACGGCACGTAGGTGATCACCATCAGGCAGGCCAGGATCACCAGTACGAAGGGCACCAGGTATTTAATGATCCGGTCGAGCGAGATGCGGGCCACCGTACAGGCCGCGAACAGGTTCACGCCGAAGGGCGGGGTGATCATGCCCAGCGCGAGGTTCACTACCATGATCAGCCCGAAGTGCACCGGGTCGATGCCGAAGTGCACTGCTACCGGCGCCAGGATCGGCGCGAGCACGATGATGGCCGCACTGGTCTCGATGAACATGCCGATGATGAACAGCGCCGCGTTCACGCCCAGCAGGAACATCGCGGGCGACTTCAGCACTTCCTGCAGCCAGTGGCCGATGGCGTCGGGCACGCCTGCGCGCGTGATCAGGAACGCGAACAGTCCCGCGTTGGCGATGATGAACATGATCACCGCCGACGACAGCACCGACTTGCGCAGGATCGCGTACAGGTCCTGCAGCTTGATCTCGCGGTAGATCACTATGCCCACCACCAGCGCGTAGAACACCGCCACCGCCGAGGCCTCGGTCGGCGTGAAGATGCCGCCGTAGATGCCGCCCAAAATGATGACGGGCATCAGCAGCGCCCAGCCGGCCTGCCACAGCGCGCGGCCGAAGGGCATGCGGCCGTCGCCGTCGTTCTTGCCCCAGCCCTTCCACTTGCAGTAGATCCAGACGAACAGCATGAGCGCCAGGCTGATCAGGATGCCGGGGCCGAAGCCCGCGATGAACAGCTCGCCGATGGACACCTCGGCGCTCACGCCGTAGAGAATCATCGGGATCGAGGGCGGGATGATCACGCCCAGCTCGGCGCTGGTGGCCTGCAGCGCCGCCGCGTACGCCGTGGGGTAGCCGTGCTTGATGAGCGCCGGGATCAGGATGGCGCCGATCGCGAAGGTGGTGGCTACCGACGAGCCCGACACCGCCGCGAAGATCATGCAGGTGAGCACGCAGGTCATGGGCAGGCCGCCCTGCACGCCGCCCACGATGCTCTTGGCGAACTCGACCAGCCGGCGCGAGATGCCGCCGGTTTCCATCAGGTTGCCGGCCAGGATGAAGAACGGGATGGCCGCCAGCGGAAACTTGTTGATCGCGTTGAACATCTCCTTGACGGAGATCAGCATGTTGGCGTTGGCCACCTGGATGCCCAGGATCGACGCCAGCCCGATGGACACCGCCACCGAGATCGACAGTGCGAAGCACACCACCATCGTTGCAACCATCACGACACTCATTGCGCGGTCTCCAGTTCGAGCCGCTTGGGATCGAGAAAATTGCCGACGATGCCGAACAGGCAGAACAGCGAGCCGACCGGCAGCGCCAGGTAGGACCACATCATGGAGAGGCTCTCGAGCCCGGCCATCGATTGGACGCGGCCGCGCATCGCATAGTCCCAGCCCCACCAGAGGATGACGAGCATCAGGGCCAGCGCCGCAATGCTCACAACCGCGTCGAGCACGCGGCGCACGCGCGGCGGGCTCCAGCGGTAGAGCACGTCCACGCTCACCATCGCGCCCTGGCGGAACGCCATCGGGATGCCGAGGAACACCATCCAGATGAGGCTCACGCGGATCAGGATCTCGCTCCACTCGGCCGGCTGCTCCAGCACGAAGCGGGTGATGATCTGGAACACGCCCAGGGCGGATGCAATGACCAGCATCACGCAGGCCAGGACCATCGACACGCCGGTGGTCCAGCGCTCGATGCCAAGGAATTTTTCTTTCACTTGTAGTCGCGGATCTTGTCGAGATTCGCCTTGCCGAATTCCTTCTCGAACTGGGCGTTCACCGGTGCCAGCGCGGCGACGAACTTGGCCTTGTCGACGTTGTCGATCACGGTCATGCCCTTGGCGCGCAGGTCGGCCACGCCCTTGGCGTCGTCCTCGTCGACACGCGCGCGGTTGGCCTTGGTGCCTTCCTTGGCGGCGTCGAGGAAGGCCTGCTTGTCGGCGGCGCTGAGCTTGTCGAAGCTCGCCTTGTTCATCAGGAAGATACAGGGCGAGTAGACGTGGCCCGTGAGCGACAGGTGCTTCTGCACCTGGTCGAACTTGGCCGAGATGATGACCGGCAGCGGGTTCTCCTGGCCGTCGACCGTGCCCTGCTGCAGCGCGGTGAACACCTCGGGGAAGGCCATCGGCGTGGTGATGATGCCGAAGCCCTTGTAGGCCGCGATGTGCACCGGGTTCTCCATCGTGCGCATCTTCAGGCCCTTGAGGTCTTCGGGGGCCTTCACGTCGCGCTTGCTGTTGGTCATGTGCCGGAAGCCGTTCTCGGCCCAGGCCAGCGCCTTGAAGCCCTTGGCGTCGAACTTGGTCAGCAGGTCTTGTCCGATGGGGCCGTCGAGCACGGCACGCGCATGGGCCTTGTCGCGGAACAGGAAGGGCACGTCGAGGATCTTGGTCTCGGGCACGAAGTTGGGCACGGGGCCGGTCGAGGAGAAGGCCAGTTCCTGCGTGCCCAGCTGCACCGCCTCGATCGACTCGCGCTCGCCGCCCAGCGAACCGTTGTAGAAGGTCTGCACCTTGTAGCGGCCCCCCGTGCGCTTCTCGACTTCCTTGGCGAAGGTGTCGATGGCCACGCCCTGGTGGGAGTTCTGTGCCGTCGAGATGCTGATCTTCATGGTCGTCTGCGCGAAGGCGACCGAACTCAGGGCGAGCGAAAGGCAAGCGGCGGCGATGGGGCCGAATTTCATGGTGTCTCCGGGGAGTTGAGGTCAGGAGCGCGTCAGGTGCGCTTGGCCCCGACTATGCAACACCAGGGAGTTTCACCGCGTCGGGATTTTCACGGACGTACTCGCGAATGACCGTCTCGAAGTTCTCGTCGCAGTCGAGACCCAGCGTCCTGGCGCGCGCGGTCTCTATGCGACCGGGCCAGGTCTTCACGATGCGCATGATCGCCGGGTCGGGCGTGCGATCGAGCAGGGCGGTGGCGGCCTTGCCGGCCACGCGCTCCAGCGCCGCGGCCATCTCGCCCACGGTGGTGGCCAGCGACGGCAGGTTGAGCGCGGTGCGCGGGCCCCACTGCGCGTCGCTCGCCTCGGCGGCGCGGATGATGCCCTCGATGGTGCGCGCCGGTGACGCGATGGCGACAGGCGTCGAATCGGGCACGGGGCAGGCCGCGCGCAGGCCGGCCAGCGGCTCGCGGATCATGCCGCTGAAGAAGCCCGAGGCCGCGCCGTTGGGTTTGCCCGGGCGTACGCTCACCGTCATGAGCCGCACGCTGCGCCCGCGCACGAAGCCCTTGCGCGTGAAATCGGCCACCAGCTGCTCGCCGATGAATTTCTGGATGCCGTAGCTGGTCTGCGGCGTGGGCAGCGTGTGGTCTTCGATGACCTTCGGCAGCGGCTGCTCGGGCGAATCGCCGAACACCGCGAGCGAGCTGGCGAACACCAGCACTGGCTTCGTGCCAAGCGCACGCACCCGTTCGAGCAACGCGTGCGTGGCTGCGAAATTGCTGCGCATGCCGAGGTCGAAGTCGGCCTCGCACTCGCCGCTCACGGCCGCGGCCAGGTGGAAGACGGCATCGGCTTCACGCCAGACGGTCGCGTCTGCATCGAGCGAGAGTTGCGCGTTGAGGTCGCCCGTCACGGTGGCGATGCGCGCATCGGACGCGAGGTCGACGGGCGCGCCCACGCGGTCGACCAGCGTGATGCGCTCGATCGGCCGGGCCGGTGCGCCGGCCAGCGAGAGGGGGCCTTGCTTCAACAGCGTGCGGGCGAGGCGAGCGCCCAGAAAACCGGCGCCGCCGGTGATGACGATGTGCATGGGTTTTGTCTCCTGTGAGCCGCCAGAATACGCGAGGCTCCGGCAACACGAAGCGCAGCGGAGAGCCGAAATGAAAAAGCCCTCCGAAGAGGGCTCGCCGACGAGGCAAGGAGGCCTTACATGCCCACGTAGTTCGGCCCGCCGCCGCCTTCGGGTGTGACCCACACGATGTTCTGCGTCGGGTCCTTGATGTCGCAGGTCTTGCAGTGCACGCAGTTCTGCGCATTGATTTGCAGGCGCTGCTTGCCGTCCTCGGTGCCCACGAACTCGTACACGCCGGCCGGGCAGTAGCGGCTTTCGGGGCCGGCGAACTTGGCGAGGTTGATGTTGACCGGCACCGTCGCGTCCTTCAGCGTCAGGTGGGCCGGCTGCTGCTCTTCATGGTTGGTGTTGCTGATGAACACGCTGGAGAGGCGGTCGAAGGTGAGCTTGCCGTCCGGCTTCGGATAGACGATGGGCTTGCACTCCGAAGCGGGCTTCAGGTAGAGGTGGTCGGGCTTGTTGCGGTGCAGTGTCCATGGAATGTGGCCCTTGAGCAGCCACTGCTCGATGCCGTTCATGAAGGTCGCGATACCCAGGCCCTTCTTGAACCAGGCCTTGAAGTTGCGCGCCTTGTTCAGCTCGGTGTAGAGCCAGCTCTTCTCGAACGCGGCCGGGTAGGCCGTGAGTTCGTCGTGCTGGCGGCCGGCCTGCACCGCCTCGAAGGCGGCTTCGGCGCACAGCATGCCGGTCTTGATGGCCGCATGGCTGCCCTTGATGCGGCTCACGTTGAGGTAGCCGGCCTCGCAGCCGACCAGCGCGCCGCCCGGGAACACCGTCTTGGGCAGCGACATCAGGCCGCCGGCCGTGATGGCGCGCGCGCCGTAGCCGATGCGCTTGGCCGGCTTGATGCCCTGGGCCTCGTCGCCTTCGAGGTACCAGCGGATGTTGGGGTGCAGCTTCCAGCGCTGCATTTCCTCGAACGGGCTCAGGTAGGGGTTGCTGTAGTCCAGGCCGGTGATGAAGCCCATCGTGACCTTGTTGTCCTCCATGTGATAGAGGAAGGCGCCGCCATAGGTGTCGCTCTTCATGGGCCAGCCGGCCGTGTGCAGCACGAAGCCGGGCTGGTGGCGCTTGGGGTCGATCTCCCACACTTCCTTCACGCCGAGGCCGTAGGTCTGCGGGTCCTTGCCGGCGTCGAGCTTGTACTTCGCGATGAGCTGGCGGCCCAGGTGGCCGCGCGCGCCTTCGGCGAACACGGTGTACTTGCCCAGCAGCTCCATGCCGAGCTGGAAGTTCTCGGTGGGCTCGCCATCCTTGCCGACGCCCATGTTGCCGGTGGCCACGCCGCGCACCGAACCGTCTTCGTTGTAGAGCACTTCCGCCGCGGGGAAGCCCGGGAAGATTTCGACGCCCATGTTCTCGGCCTGCTGCGCCAGCCACTTGGTGAAGGCGCCGAGGCTGATGATGTAGTTGCCGTGGTTCTGGAAGCAGGCCGGCAGGAACAGGTTGGGGGTGCGCAGGCCCGACTTCTCGCCGAGGAACACCATCGCGTCGTCGGTCACGGGCTGGTTGAGCGGCGCGCCGAGTTCCTCCCAGTCGGGCAGCAGCTCGTTGAGCGCGCGCGGGTCCATGATGGCGCCAGAGAGGATGTGCGCGCCGGGCTCCGAGCCCTTTTCGAGCACCACGACCGAGATCTCCTTCTCGTGCTGCGCGGCCAACTGCTTGAGCCGGATCGCGGTCGAGAGGCCGGCCGGGCCGCCGCCGACCACGACCACGTCGTATTCCATGGCTTCGCGAGGGCCGAACTGGGCGAGGATTTCGTCGTGGGTCATGTGGGTTGGGTCGATAATGATTTTTCGAGGCGCGGGGCATTTTATGCGGCGTCCACGGGCGGTCCGTGTCACTCGCGGACGGGCCTGTTTCGTCACCTGCGCGACTCCACAGGATCCAGTCCATGGCTTACAGCATCGATCTTTCCGGCCGCGTGGCCTTCGTCACCGGCGCCTCCAGCGGGCTCGGCGCGCAGTTCTCGAAAACCCTGGCGCGCGCCGGTGCCGCCGTGGTGCTGGCCAGCCGCCGCGTCGAGAAGCTCAAGGAGCTGCGCGCCCGCATCGAAGGCGAGGGCGGCGACGCCCATGTGGTCGAGCTCGACGTGACCGACATCGGCAGCATCAAGGCCGCGGTCGCGCGTGCGGAGACCGAGGTCGGCCCCATCGACATCCTGGTCAACAACTCGGGCGTGAGCACCACGCAGCGCCTGCAGGACGTGACGCCCGACGACTACGACTACATCTTCGACACCAACGTGAAGGGCTCCTTCTTCGTCGCGCAGGAAGTCGGCAAGCGCATGCTGGCGCGCGCCACGGGCACGGCACCGGGCACCTACATCGGCGGGCGGATCATCAACATCGCCTCGTCGGCGGCGCTCAAGGTCATGCCGCAGATCGGCACGTATTGCATGAGCAAGGCCGCGGTGGTGCAGATGACCAAGGCCATGGCGCTCGAGTGGGGCCGCTTCGGCATCAACGTGAACGCGCTGTGCCCGGGCTACATCGCGACCGAACTCAACGAGGAGCACTGGACCACCGAGGCAGGCGCCAGGCTGGTCAGCATGCTGCCGCGCAAGCGCGTGGGCAAGCCCGAGGACCTGGACGGCCTGATCGTGCTGCTGGCCAGCGGCGAGAGCCATTTCGTGAACGGTGCCGTCATTGCGGCCGACGACGGGTTCGCGCTCTGAGTCCGCGGGCCTGGACCGGCATTGCCGCCGGCCTGGGCGCGGGTGCGCTCTGGGGGCTGGTGTTCGTAGCGCCGCGCATGGTGGGCCAATTCGGCATGGTCGACATCACCGCCGCGCGCTTTCTCGTGTTCGGCGCGGTCTCGGGGCTTGCGGTGTTCGCGCGGCCGGCCGCCGTGCGCTGGCCAAACGGTCGGCAGGCGCTCGCGGCGCTGGGGCTCAGCGTGCTGGGCTTCAGCGGCTACTACCTGCTGCTCGCCTTCGGCATCGCGGCAGCCGGCACCGAGGTGCCGAGCCTCGTCATCGGCACGATCCCTGTCTGGATGATGCTGCTGGGCCGGCCCGCGGGCCTGCACATGCGGGCCTTGCTGCCCGGGCTGTTGCTCACGGGCGCGGGCATGGCACTCATGATCTGGGGCGCCTGGTCGGCGCACGGCGGCGCGGGCAGTGGTGCTGGCGCGCGCTTCGGCGGGGGCATTGCGCTGGCGCTGTGCTCGATGGTGAGCTGGACGGTCTACGGCTTGCTCAACGCCGCCTGGCTGCAGCGGCACCGCGAGGTGCACGCGGCCGACTGGGCCAACTGGCTCGGCATTGCCACCGGCCTCGGGGCCTTGCTGCTGTGGGCGGCGGCGGGCAGCGATGCCGCCACGCTGCGGTCGCAGCCCGACGGCATGCTGTTCATCTGGATCGCACTGGCGAGCGGTTTCGGTTCGTCGTGGCTCGCGACCATCCTGTGGAACGTCGCGAGCCAGCGGCTGTCTGCGAGCCTGTGCGGCCAGCTGATCGTCAGCGAGACGCTGTTCGCATTGCTCTATTCCTTCCTCTGGGACGGCCGCTGGCCGCTGGCCACCGAATGGCTGGCTGCCTTGCTGTTCGTCCTGGGCATCCTCGCATCCATCAAGGCTCACCGATGAGAATCGAAATCCCCGAAAAGAAGAAGCTCGTGTACGAAATGTCGATCCCCATCCGCTGGGGCGACATGGACGCCATGGGCCACCTGAACAACGGCACCTACTTTCGCTATCTCGAAACCGCGCGCATCGACTGGATCCGCTCGATCGGTGTCGAGCCCGCGCCGGGCGGCGAGGGCATGGTGATCGTCAATGCCTTCTGCAACTTCTACCGGCAGATCGAATACCCGGGCAACGTGCGGATCAAGATGTACGTGAGCGACCCGGGGCGCACCACCTTCGAAAGCTGGGCCACCATGGTCCGCGAAGACGCGCCCGACGTGATCTGCGCGGCCGGCGGCGCAACCACCATCTGGGTCGATTTCCCGAAGCAGAAGGCGCTGGCGCTGCCCGACTGGCTGCGCACGCTGGTGAGCGACTGAGCAGGAGCCGCTGACGCAGCTCAGGCCGGCTGCAGCACGATGCGAGCCTCGAAGCCATGCGCCGCGGCCGCCGGCGGCGACGAGAGTTCGAGCCTCGCGCCGTGCTTCTCGACGATGGTGCCCACGATCGAGATGCCCAGGCCGTAGCCGGCGCGGTCGGAGCTATGGCGCACATGGCGCTCGCGCAGGGTTTCGAGCTGCGCGGGGTTCACGCCGGGGCCGAAGTCGCGCACGGCAAGGGTGCAGGGCGCCGTCACCTCGACGACGACGCGGCCACCCCCGTAGCGCAGCGCGTTCTCCACTAGGTTGCGCAGTGCGATCGCGAGTGCGTCGAAGTCGCCGAGGGCCAGGGGCGTGGCGCTGTCGGGCACCTTGAGCACGAGGCGCTCGGTGTTGCGCGGGTCTTGCCAGAAGTCCTGTGCCACGGCGCCGGCGAGCTGCACCAGGTCGACCCGCGTGCGTGTGAGCGAGGCGCCCGATTCCGCGCGCGACAGCTGCAGCAGCTTCTCGGTGCGGTGGCTGAGGGTGCGCAGCGCATCGAGCGCGGCCTGCACGTCGTTGCGCTGCAGGTCGTGTTCGAGCGCGGTCTGCAGCCGCAGGCGCGCGGCGGCAAGCGGTGTTCGCAGTTCGTGCGCGGCGTTGGCCGCCAGCGCGCGCTCCACGTCGAGCGAGTGCGACAGGCGCTCCAGCAGCCGGTTGACGTGGTCGCCGACGGTGCGCAGCTCCCTCGGCAGGCCGGGCAGGGCGATCGGGCTCAGGTCGGCGCCGCTGCGTTTCTCGATCTCACCGGCCAGCTCCTGCAGCGCCCGCAGCTCGGCACGCGCCACGTTGCGCAACACCAGCGCGAGCAGCGGCAGCACCGCGACGAGCGGAATGATCAGGCCGAAGAGCGTGCGGTTCAGGGCATGGCGGCGTTCGTCGAGCGGGTCCGCCACCTGGAAGAACAGGCCCAGCGTCGGATGGCGCACGGTGTAGATGCGCCAGCTCGGGTTGTTCGCGAAGCCGGCGGCCAGCGGCACATCGAAGGTGTCCGCGGGCGCTTCGGCGGAGCGCAGCAGTACGTGTTCGTGCAGGTCGACGATCTGGTAGATCACCGCGTCCTCGGAGAACAGCTGCTTGGGCGCGATCAGCGGTTCGCGCGGCGGCTCCTGTCTGGGGTGCTGCAGCTTTTCCAGTTCCTGTACGGCCATCGCGAACATGCGGTGCGAAACTTCGACCATTTCGTTGTCGAAGTTGTGGTTGATCTCGCGGTCCACATACCAGACCACGGCGAACACGCACAGCAGCCACACGCCGCCGACCCAGAGGATCAGCGTGCGGGTCAGCCGGCCCGCGAGCGTGTCGCGGCCGGCCACGAGCTTGTTCAGGCTCATTCGTCGTCGTCCGCCGAGAACGACAGGCGATAGCCGAGGCCGCGCAGCGTCTGGATGTGGTTGCGCCCCAGCTTGCGGCGCAGGCGGCTGATGAAGACCTCGAGCGTGTTGCTGTCGGCCTCGTCGCCGAAGCCGTAGAGCGCATCGGCAAGGTTCTCGCGCGTGTGGATGCGCTCGGGTCGCGTGGCCATGACACGCAGCAGCGCCCATTCCTTCTGCGTCAGCGTGATCGGCGAGCCGTCCTTGCGCACCATGTCGTGCGCCAGGTCGATCTCCAGCGTGCCGAGCTGCAGCACCGGCGAGCTGCTCGCGCTGCGGCGGCGCTCGACCGCGCGCAGGCGCGCCAGCAGCTCGGCGGGGTCGTAGGGCTTGATGAGGTAGTCGTCGGCGCCGGCATCCAGGCCGCGGATGCGGTCGGTCACCTGGTCGCGTGCCGTCAGCACGATGACGATGGGGCGCTCGGGCAGGGCGCGCACCTGCGGCAGCAGCGAGAGGCCGTCGCCGTCGCCCAGGTGAAGGTCGAGCAGCACGGCCGCGTATTGCACCGAAAGCAGGGCGCCGCGGGCGTCGGCCAGGCTCGAAGCCACGTCGACCACGAAGGCCTTGGCCAGCAGGTAGCTGCAGACGGCATCTGCCAACGCAGTGTCATCTTCGACCAGCAATATGCGCACGCCATGTCCTTCCAACAAAAAATGGAGTCTAGCGCTGCCCGGTTGCACGGGGCCTGCCAGTCAGGTTCGGTTCATCTTGCTTCAGGCTGGGTTCATTCCGCGAACGTAGGCTCGCGTCTGTTTTTCAGTCCCGCCTTCGTTCATGACACGTTTCCCGCTATTTCGCCTGGGGGTCTTGACCCTTTTTGCACTGGTTGCACTGATGGCATGGGACGCGACGGGGGCAGACCTGGCGCTGGCGCGCATGGCAGGTTCGCACGCGGGTTTTCCCTTGCGCGACAACCCTTTCATGGTTCACGTGATGCATGAGGGCGCCCGGAACCTGAGCTGGGCGCTCGTGATCGCATCGTTCGCCGCAATCCGGTGGCCGTTCGGCTTCCTGCGCCGCCTGAGCACCGGGGGCCGCGTCCAGCTGGCGCTCACGGTGCTGGCCTCGGTGATCGCCGTCAGCGTGCTCAAGCATGCCAGCCAGACCAGCTGCCCGTGGGACCTGCAGGAGTTCGGCGGCGTTGCACGGTATGTGTCGCACTGGTCGTGGGGCGTCAACGATGGCGGACCGGGCGGGTGTTTTCCTGCCGGCCATGCGTCTGCGGCCTTTGCCTACGTGGGCGGGTACTTCGTGCTGCGCCGGGTGTCGTCCCGTGCGGCGGCGATCTGGCTGGGGGTGTCCGTGGTTGCGGGGTTCGTGCTGGGCGCGTCGCAGCAACTGCGCGGCGCCCATTACATGAGCCACACCCTCTGGACCGCGTGGGTCTGCTGGGTGGTGGGCTTCGTCATCGAGGCGGCGGTGACTCGCTTCAAATCGCGCACGCTGAAGCCGGCGATGCCCGCACATGCAGGATCTTGATTTCGCACTGTTCAGGCTGATCAACGCGGACCCTTCGGTGCCTGCGTGGAGCCTGCGTGTCGCCGAGTTCTCCTCCAACCTGCTGCCGGCCCTGCTGACGCTCGCCATCGGGGTCTGCGCGCTGTTCAGCCGGCGCTGGCGCCATGCGCTGTTCACGGTGCTGGTGAGCGTGCTGGCCGTGTGGTTGATCGTGAACATGATCCGCACGCTGATGCCGGTTCCCCGGCCTGCGTTCTATGGCCTTGGCATCCAGTGGGTGCCCCAGGGCGTGCGGCCCGGTTTTCCGAGCCTGCATGCGGCCGGAACCTTTGCCGCCGCCTTTTCGCTCTGGTGCCTGCCTTCCCGCGCAGCCATGCTGGCGGCGCTGCTGGTGGCTGTTGTGGTGGCATGGAGCCGGGTGTTCCTGGGCCTGCATTTCCCCTCCGATGTCGTCGTGGCGGCGGTGCTGGGCGCGATGGTGTCGGTCGTTGTGGAACGCGGCGTCAGCCGGCCGCTGGGCCTGGCCGCTTCCGGCGCGCTCGTGGCGCGCAGGCGCGCGAAGATGCGACTGCGCCGGGCCAGCCTGAACACCGACTGAAGGGGCAATTCAGGCTCGCTTCAGGCGGACTCGCTACATTCGCCGCATGTCTGTTTCGCGAATCGAGCCCGCACCCCTGCAGCGGGCGAGCACTTCTGACCCCAAAACGCCGCACTCACCCGCCTCCGGTACGTCGTGGGAGCGCTTCAACCTGTGGTTGAAGCAGCCGCGTTCGGCCGCCGTGCTCGTTCTTTGGCTCAGCCTCTACCTCGTATTGACCACCAACTGGCCGCTGTGGAACGAGCTGGCCCGTATCGGCGGTGCGCCGAGCACCTACATGTCCACCATCGTGGCCATGAGCCTGCTCACGCTGTGCGGCTCGGCGGCCATGCTGGCGCTGACCGCCTGGTCGCGCTGGATGAAGCCGCTGTGGCTCGCCGTGGTCGTGCTGGCCGCGGTGGTCCAGCACTACATGCTCCAGTACCGCGTGGTGATGGACCCGACCATGATCGCCAACGCGCTGCAGACCGATCCGAACGAGGCGCGCGATCTGCTGAGCTGGCGCATGGCCTTCAACGTCGGCGTGGTGGTCCTGCCCGCGGCCTGGCTGCTGTGGCGGGTGCGCGTCACGCCGATGCGCTTTCTGTCGAAGCTCTGGCGCAACGCCGCGCTGCTGCTGCTGTCGGTGCTCGTCGCGCTGGGCGCGGCGGTGTCCATGAACCGCGAGCTGGCGCCGCTGATGCGCAACAACGTTCATCTGCGCTACATGATGAACCCCATCGCGACGCTCTATTCCACGGGCTCGCTGTTCATCAAGCCGCTGTTCAAGCGCAGCGGCAAGCTGATTCCGATCACCGCCGGCACGGCGCTGGGCGCCAGCTATGCGGCCCAGACCAAGCCACCGCTGTTCGTGGTGGTGGTGGGCGAGACGGCTCGCGCCGACCACTTCGCCTTGAATGGCTATGCGCGCGACACCACGCCCGAACTCGCCAGGCGCGGTGTGCTGAGTTACCGCGAGGTGCATTCCTGCGGCACCAACACGCTGGCCTCCGTGCCGTGCATGTTCTCGCCGCTGGGCAAGGAAGGCTACGAATCGCGCAAGGACGACTACGAGACACTGGTTGACGTGCTGCAGGCTGCGGGCCTGGCCGTTTTCTGGCTGGACAACCAGGCCGGCTGCAAGGGTGTGTGTGTCCGCGTGCCGAACGCCTCGGCCTTCGAAGGCCTCGATGCCGCCACCAAGAAGGCGCTGTGCGACGGCGACGAATGCCTCGACGACGTGATGCTCAAGGGCCTCGACGAGCGCATTGCCGCGCTGCCGGCCGAGCGCCGCGCCAAGGGGGTCGTGCTGGTGATGCACCAGATGGGCAGCCACGGCCCGGCCTACTACAAGCGCTCGGCGCCCGACGTGAAGCGCTTCCTGCCCGAGTGCAAGACCAATGCGCTGGCCGAGTGCGGCCACGCCGAGCTCATGAACGTGTACGACAACTCGATCGTGCAGACCGACCGCTTCCTAGGCCAGACCATCGACTGGCTCAAGGCCCAATCGAAGCAGTACGACCCGGCGATGCTGTACGTGAGCGACCACGGCGAGTCGCTCGGCGAATACGGCCTGTTCCTGCACGGCGTGCCGTACAGCTTCGCGCCCGAGGCGCAGAAGCACGTGCCGATGGTCACGTGGTTCAGCGAAGGCATGAGTCAACGGCGCAAGCTTTCGCGTTCGTGCATGGAGGCGGGGCTCGACACGCCGCTCACCCACGACAACCTGTACCACACGGTGCTGGGCGTGATGGACGTCGCCACGCCTACCTACAAGCCGGCGCTGGATGCACTGGCTTCTTGTCGCGGCAAGGGCTGAGCTTCTATCGGAGCTTGCCTGCGGTTGATGGCCCAGGGGCATTCGCGCAGAGGAGTACCCGGTGCCCTGTGCACACGCCCTGAACGGACCCCGCATCAAATCAGGCTCACTTCTTCTCGCGCGGCAGCCGCCCCATCAGGAAGAACTCGTTGTTCGGCTGCATGCCGCTGAAGCTCGCCAGCCGGTTGCTCAGGCCGAAGAAGGCGGTGATGGCCGCGATATCCCAGATGTCCTCGTCGTCGAAGCCGTGCGCGTGCAGCGGCGGGAAGTCGCTGTCGTCGATCTCGTGCGAGCGCTCGCAGACCTTCATCGCAAAGTCGAGCATGGCGCGCTGGCGCGGCGTGATGTCGGCCTTGCGGTAGTTCACCGCCACCTGGTCGGCCACCAGCGGCTTCTTCTCGTAGATGCGCAGCAGCGCGCCGTGCGCCACCACGCAGTACAGGCACTTGTTGGCCGCGCTGGTGGTGGTGACGATCATCTCGCGGTCGCCCTTGGTGAGCGAGCCTTCCTCCTTGAGCATGAGCGCGTCGTGGTACGCGAAGAAGGCGCGCCATTCGGCGGGGCGGCGCGCGAGACCGAGGAACACGTTCGGCACGAAGCCGGCCTTTTCCTGCACCGCGAGGATCGCGGTGCGGATGTCTTCGGGCAGGTCTTTCAGTTCGGCGAGGGGATAGCGCTCTGCGGCCATGTTGTCTCCGGTGCGGGTTGCTTTGATGGAGCCATCATAGGCAAGCCGCACCGCAGACGTGGAACCGCTCCTTCTCCTACTTGAGTGCCTTGCCCTGCGTCGCACCCAGCGGCGTGTGCAATTGCGACGGCACCCACTCGCCGGTGTTGTCGTTGCGCCCCTGCAGCAGATAGCGCGTGTCGGCCTTGCCGTAGTTCTGCACCGCCATCGCCGAGAACTTGCCGATGTCGGTCTTCGGGTCGCGCAGGCGGTTCACGATCAGCACCTTCTTCGTGTCGGCGAAGTCGGCCATCATGTTCTGGTCGCCTTCGCTGTCGCCGGCCACGAAGCTCGGGCCGTAGCCGTACTTGGCGACGAGGAAGCGCTGGATGTTCTTCGTCTTGCCCGGGCCCTGCGTCTGGTCGTAGCCGCGGCGGAACTCGGGCTGGATCACGCCATTGGCATCGCGCTCCAGTTCCATCGCGAGCACGCGCTCGGGCGGGTTGTTGTAGCCGAAGGCGGGGTTCGACGAGATTTCCTTGATGACATCGACGAACGACGCCGAGCACACCCACACGTCGAAGCCCGCGTTGCGGAAGGCGGCGTACAGCGCCTGTATCTCGGGTTGCAGCCGCAGGCCGTTCTTCCAGCTCACCGACACCACGCCGGCGCGGCCCGGCAGGGCTGCGGGCGACGTCCACTTGACCTTGACGATCGGCTCCTTCAGCTGCCATGCCACCGTGTCGGCCGTGAGCTTGCGCACCTGCGCCTCGGTCATGCCGGCGAAGAGGTAGGTCACCCACGGGTAGGCCGTGTCGTGGTCAAAGGTGTCGCCGATGGCTTCGTAGAGATAGCGCACCTTGGTGGTGAACGCGATGTAGTGCGGGTTCAGCTTCACGGCCGCCAGCGGCTGGCTGCCCTTGAGGCCGGCATAGTTCTGATAGAGCCAGGTGTAGCTGGCCACGATGTCGGGCACCACCAGGTCGATGTTGACCGACCCGCCGGCCGCGTTGTTGAACGGCGGGAGGAAGTCTTTCTTCGGAATGTTCTTGCGCAATGCCACCTCGAGCTGCGCGGGCGTGGCGCCGAACACCAGGTTCTCGAGCTGGTAGATCAGCGAGGCTTCCTCGATGTCGAGGAAGACGCTGGTGTTGTCCCAGTCGAAGACGACGTAGGGCGGCCTGGCGGCGTTGTAGCCGGGGCTGTCCTTGCCGAGGCCGGCGATCAGGCCTTCGATCTGCGCGCGGTTGAAGGCGTCCCAGTGGCCGGGCGACAAGCCCTTGGCGGGCGAGAGGCTGGCGCAGCCGGTGGCGACGAGCGCGGTGGCGAGGGGGGTAAGGAGAATGAGGCGGCGTTGCATGCGTTCCCTGTTGTTGTGCGGTGTGGATGGGAAGCACCAAGCGTATGCGGCGCTGGTGACACTTCCGCGTCGACTTACGCATCAGCCGTGCCAGCCCACCGCATGAGCTCACGCTTGCCTCCTGCCGCCTCGACGCTCGCCGCGGCCCGCCGATCTCCACGCCAGCTTCGACACGCCGGGAATTGGAAGGCGTCTAGCCGGGCAGCCCCGGCCTCACCGCACCGGGTTGCTTCAGCACTGCGAGATCGCTCTCGTCCTTGAGCCCGACGCCGGTCAGCCCGCGGCGCAGGGATTCGCGCATCAGCCATGCCAGCTTGAACGCGGCGGTTTCATAGGACAGGCCTTCGGGCCGCACATTGGAGATGCAGTTGCGCTCGGCATCGTGCCGGCCGCGCTTGGGCGAATGCGTGAGGTAGATGCCGAGGCTGTCGGGCGAGCTCAGGCCGGGGCGCTCGCCGATCAGCATGACCGAGAGCGCCGCGCCGAACAGCTCGCCCACCTCGTCGGCCAGCGCCACGCGTGCCTGCGTGGCGATGACCACCGGGGCGAAGCTGGTGTCGGGCGGCAGGTGCGAGCGCAATGCGGCCAGCAGCGGCGCCGCATGGCGGGCGACGGCGAGCGAGGAGAGCCCGTCGCCGATCACGACGCAGACATCGCAGCCGTAGCGGCCGTCGACGAGCAGGCGCGTGGCGTCGTCCTCGTCGAGCTGCCGGCCGAGGTCGGGGCGGCGCAGGTATTCGGTGCGGTCCGCTGCACGGCTGCGTGCGCGCGCCACCTCCCAGTGCTGCGATCGCAAGGCGGCTTCGAGCGCATCGACGTCGAGCGCGGCATGGATGGCATCGCGTGCCATCGCATGTGCCCAGCCAAAGCGCAGCGTCTCGTCGGTCGGCATGCCTGCGCCGGCGCGGCCCAGCGCCAGCCGCGCGGGCGTGGCCGAGCGCCATTGCGCCCAGGGGTTGGGTGTGACCGGTGAATCGCTCATGACGCGAGCGCGGACAGCCCGCTCATGTCGGCCAGCAGCCGGTTGGCAGCAGGCGGCGCCAGTTGCCCGGCCGCGTTGGTGATCTGCATGCGCTGCAGCCAGGCCTCGAATTCGGGCGCGCGCTTCAGGCCCAGCGTTTCGCGCAGGAAGAGCGCGTCGTGGAAGGAGGTGCTCTGGTAGTTGAGCATCACGTCGTCCGCGCCCGGGATGCCCATGATGAAGTTGATGCCCGCCGTGCCCAGCAGCACGAGCAGCGTGTCCATGTCGTCCTGGTCGGCCTCGGCGTGGTTGGTGTAGCAGATGTCGCAGCCGATGGGCAGGCCCAGCAGTTTGCCGCAGAAGTGGTCCTCGAGCCCGGCGCGGATGATCTGCTTGCCGTCGTACAGGTACTCCGGCCCGATGAAGCCGACTACCGTGTTGATGAGGAAGGGCTTGTAGCGCCGCGCCAGCGCATAGGCGCGCGCCTCGCAGGTCTGCTGGTCGACACCGAAGTTGGCATTGGCCGAGAGCGCGCTGCCCTGGCCGGTCTCGAAGTACATGACGTTGTCGCCGATGGTGCCGCGCTTGAGCGACAGCGCCGCGGCATAGGCCTCGTCGAGCAACTCGGGCGTCACGCCGAACGAGAGGTTGGCCTTCTCGGTGCCCGCGATCGACTGGAACACCAGGTCCACCGGCGCGCCAGCCTCGGCAAGCTTGAGCGTGTTGGTCACGTGCGTGAGCACGCAGCTTTGCGTGGGAATCTCGAAGCGCTGGATCACCTCGTCGAGCATGCGAAGCAACTGGCCCAGCACGGGCATGCTGTCGGAAGCGGGGTTGAGGCCGATCACCGCATCGCCCGCGCCGTAGAGCAGCCCGTCGAGCGTGGAGGCCGCCACGCCGCGCAGGTCGTCGGTCGGGTGGTTGGGCTGCAGCCGCACAGCCAAGTGGCCGGGCAGCCCGATGGTGTCGCGAAAGCGCGTGACCACGCTGCATTTCTTCGCGACCGATACCAGGTCCTGGTTGCGCATGAGCTTGGACACGGCCGCGACCATCTCGGGCGTGAGGCCCGGTGCCAGCGCGGTGAGCGTGGCGGTGGTGGCCGCTTCGGACAGCAGCCAGTTGCGCAAGTCGCCGACCGTGAGATGCGCGACCGGCGCGAACGCCTGCGCGTCGTGGCCGTCGATGATGAGGCGCGTGATGTTGTCGCTCTCGTATGGAATCAATGCTTCGGTCAGGAACTGCCTGAGCGGCGTCTCGGCCAGCACGTGGCGCGCGGCCATGCGCTGCTGCGCGGTGGCCGCGCCGATGCCCGCGAGGTAGTCGCCCGAACGCGCCGGGCTCGCGAAGGCCATGACCTGCCGCAAGTCGTCGAAGGCGAAGACATGGCTGTCGATGGTGGTGCGGTACAGCATCTGTCAGGCGGCGGTCTTCGAGGAAGACAGCATCTCGTCGGGCGCGGCCGCCTTGCGCTGCGCCGAGGTCAGCAGGAAGTAGCCGTACGCCGCTGCCATCAGCACGATGAACAGCAGCGTGAGCATGCCGTTGAACCACACCATTGCGCCCAGGCACACGACGCCGAGCCCAAGCGCAATGGCCGGGAACACGGGATAGAAGGGCGCGCGGTAGGTGCGCAGCAGGTTGGGCTCGGTGCGGCGCAGCTTGAACAGCGCTGCCATCGAGATCAGGTACATCACGATGGCGCCGAGCACGGCCATGGTCACGATGTTAGCGGTGAGCGTCTGGCCGCCGAACTGCACCCACTCGTCGCTGAAGATCGCGACCACGCCGATCACGCCGCCGGCCAGCAGCGCGCGGTGCGGCGTGTCGAAGCGCGGGCTCAGCCCGGCGAAGTAGCGCGGCAGGTACCCCGCGCGCGCCAGCGCGAAGATCTGGCGCGAGTAGCCCATGATGATTCCGTGGAACGAGGCGATCAGCCCGAACAGCCCGATCCACACCAGCATGTGCAGCCAGCCGCTGTTGTCGCCCACCACCGCCTTCATGGCCTGTGGCAGCGGATCGTTGATGTTGGCGAGCTTGCGCCAGTCGCCCACGCCGCCCGCGAAGATCATCACGCCGAAGGCCAGCACCACCAGCGTGACGATGCCCGTGGTGTACGCGATGGGAATGGTGCGGTGCGGATCGCGCGCCTCCTCGGCCGCCATGGCCGCGCCCTCGATGGCGAGGAAGAACCAGATCGCGAACGGAATGGAGGCGAAGATGCCCGAGATGGCCGCGCCGTTGAGCACGCTGCCGCCGGCCCAGCCGTTGGCCACGAAGTTGGCCATGGTCCAGCCCGGCGTGACCACGCCCATGAACACCAGCAGCTCGACGATGGCCAGGATGGTGACGAACAGCTCGAAGGCCGCCGCGATGCCCACGCCGATCCAGTTGAGCCCGATGAAGATCACGTACGCGCCCAGCGCGAACCACTTCGGGTTGATGCCCGGGAACTGCACGTTGAGATACGCACCGATGGCCAGCGCGATGGCCGGCGGCGCGAAGACGAATTCGATCAGCGTGGCAAAGCCCGCGACGAAACCACCGTTCGGACCGAAGGCGCGCCGCGCATAGGCGAAGGGCCCGCCCGCATGCGGAATGGCGGTGGAGAGCTCGGTGAAGCTGAAGATGAAGGTGGTGTACATCGTGGCCACCAGCACCGTGGCGACGAGGAAGCCGAGTGTGCCGGCCGTGTTCCAGCCGTAGCTCCAACCAAAGTACTCACCCGAGATGACGAGGCCCACCGCGATGCCCCAGAGCTGGACGGGACCGAGCACTTTCTTGAGATGACCGGTGCCTGAATGGGCGGGCGTCGTGCCCGTGCTGGCGGCTGCGGTGGAGTTCATGCGGCTTCCTCTCTTCGTGGATGTTGACAGTGCACATTCCGCAAAGCAAGGGCTGTTCCAACACGCGCATCGGTCCCGAATATCCCCTTACAGGCCTGGCCGGCCGCTGGCCATAATCGACGACTTTCAACCTCCGAGGTCTTTCGTGAAGTCTCTTCTCTGCGCCGCAATCGTGTCCGTTCTCGCCGCTCCCGCCGCCTTTGCGCAATCCGCGCCGGTGACCACGCCCAGCGGCCTGGTCTACCAGTCGCTCAAGGAAGGCACCGGTGCCTCGCCTGCCGCGACCGACACGGTCAAGGTGCACTACCGCGGCACCTTCCCCGATACCGGCAAGGAATTCGACAGCTCCTACAAGCGCGGTGAGCCCACCGAGTTCCCGCTCAACGGCGTGATCCCGTGCTGGACCGAAGGCGTGCAGAAGATGAAGCCGGGTGGCAAGGCCAAGCTGACCTGCCCGCCGTCGATTGCCTACGGTTCGCGCGGCGCGGGCGGCGTGATTCCGCCGAACGCCACGCTCAATTTCGAAGTGGAACTGGTGTCGGTTACCAAGCGCTGATTTCAGGCTGCAGCCCCGCCCGCAGTCAGACTCCCGGCTGGTACTGATACAGCCAGGTTTCCGTAAGCGTCTTGTCCCCCGTCTTCAGGTAGAGCCGCATGTCGACCGGCTCGTTGCCTTCGGGCGTGAAGTCGAACTGCGCGCGCCAGTGGCCCGGCACGCCGTTGGGCACGGCCTCGGCGAAGATGTACGAGAACTTGCCGCGCGCCGCCGTCAGCACCACCTCGGGCTTCACGCCGAAGGGCACGGTGGTCAACGGTTGGCCGACGAACTCGACCATGAACTTGCGCACGCCCTGCGGTCGCGGCTGGCCCGGCTGTCCGCCGCGGCCGATGCGCGTGGCCACGCAGCGCGCGAGCGGCGACGGAAACGGCTCCTGGTCAGTCCAGTGCAGCCGGTACTGCAGGCTGTAGCTCGCGCCCGCCTTGGCATCGGCCTTCGGCACCCAGAAGGCGACGACGTTGTCGTGGATCTCGTCGTCGGTCGGAATCTCGATGAGCTGTACCGAGCCTTCGCCCCAGTCGCCCAGTGGCTCGATCCACAGGCTCGGGCGCTTCTCGTAGCCCACGCCGTCCTGGTAGTGGTCGAACGCGCGGTCGCGCTGCAGCAGGCCGAAGCCACGCGGCCTGGTGTCCGCGAACGCGGATGCGCGCGTCTGCGTCGGGTTGTTGAGCGGGCGCCAGATGCGCTCGCCCGCGCCGTTCCAGATCGCGAGGCCGTCGGAGTCGTGCACCTCGGGGCGCCAGTCGATGGCCGTGGGCTTGATGGTTTCCGAGTACCAGTACATCGACGTGAGCGGCACCAGGCCCAGGCGCGACACGTCGCGGCGCAGGAACATGCGCGCGTCGATGTCCATGATCACGGCCTTGGTGCGCTGCATGACGAACTTGAACACGCCCGTCACGCTCGGTCCTTCGAGCAGCGCGTAGACCGTCATCGAGGTGGTGTTGTTCGCGGCCGGCGTCTCGAAGTAGAAGCGCGTGAAGCTCGGGAATTCCTCGGGCTTGTCGGGCACCGCCACGTCGAGCGCAATGCCGCGCGCCGACAGCCCGTACTGGTAGAGCTCGCCGATGGCGCGGAAGTACGAGGCGCCGAGGAACGCGACCCAGTCGTTCTTCTGCCAGTCGAGCTTGGCCTGGTCGCCCAGCCGGCTCTCCTGCAGGCGAAAGCCCGCGAAGCCCGCGCCCGGCGGCAGCGCGCGCGCGGGGCTGTCGGGCGGCATTGAGAAGTAGGTGGGGCTGTAGAGCACCTCGCGGGCGAACGCATCGCCGTCGGTGTTCTCGAGCACGTGCATGCGCACCGGCGTCTGGAAGAAGCGGCCGAGGTGGAAGAAGGTGACCGGGAACGCGCCGGGCCCGTCGCGGAACAGGGCGTTGGCGACGTCGAACTTGATCTTGCCGTGCGCGTCGTAGTCGATGCGATCGAGCACCTCGGGGGCCAGCGGCGCCGCGGCCGCATAGGGCCTTGCGGCGAGCGACTTCGCTTGTGCGACCAGCGCGTCGAAGGAGAAGGGAGCGGGCTGGCTCAGTTGCAGTCCGTTGGCGGCAAGCGCCTCTTCGGGCAGTCCGAGGGCGGCGAGTGCGGCAGCGGCTCCGCCGGCGGCAAGGAAGGATCGGCGATCAAGCATGTGGTTCTTGAGGGTTGCGAATCTTTGGGGGAAGAAGGGAAAGCGGCGGAAACGACAGCGCATTTTCCGCGAATGGGAACACCGGCGAGCTTGGCCCGGCGCGGGATCGAACCGCGTCAGCCATCCAGCGCAAGCCGGGCCGGACAAAGCCGGCAATTCACGAAATTGTGCGTTTATGTATCGGCCTCGTTCTCCGCCTTCAACGCGTAGAGCGCATACAGCGGTACGCCCAGGAACAGCATCACCATCGGCGCGAACAGCGTGTAGGGCAGGCCGGCGCCTTCCAGCACGCCGTAGGTGGCGGCCAGCTGCAGGCGCGGATGGGGTTGCGTCAGCTCGGCCGGCCGATGGATGCCCCAGTGGAACTCCGCGCCGGTCGCGCGCACCGAAGGGTGCTGCTTCGCGTGGCCCACCGCGAGCCAGCACAGGGCGTCGAAGACCAGCATCGAGCCCGCAGGCGCGCGTTCGCCGAAGGTGGCGAGCACCGCCTGCACCTGCTCGGGCTTCAGGTACATCAGCACGCCTTCGGTGAACAGGAACACCGGCCGCGCATTGCGCCTGCGCGGCAGGCCCAGTTGCTCCCACCAGCCGGGCGTGGTCAGGTCGAGTTCGCGCAGGTCGTGGCGTTCGTTGGCTTCGGGGATCAACTCGCGGCGCAGTTCGAGCACTTCGGGCAGGTCGGCGTCGGTCATGCGGGACTTGCCGTCGTCCAGCCACTGGAAGTAATGGCTCAGGCCGCAGCCCATGTTCACCACGCGTGCTCCGGGGTGCTCCTTGAGGAAGTCCTGGGCCAGGCTGCGGAAGCGCCGCGTGCGCGAGAGGATGCCGTAGATGGTTGCCCGGTCTTCCGGCAGCGCGCTGCCGTCGTCGCGGATCTGCTCCAGGATGCCGGCGGCATAGGCGTCCCGCACGGCCATCTGCGGAAAGATGGCGTCGCCCGAGGCCCGCGCAGCGAGGGGGATCCGCAAGGTGGAAGGGACGGCCGAGAGGCGCTGTGCCTTTTTTCTGGTGGTCATGAATGCGAGGGCGAGGCCATGCGCAAAGTCTGGCCGCTGCGGCATGGCGGGGCAAGTCAGTCTTTGGTTGTGCGGGCGGCCTCCGCCGGCCGCCCTGTCAGTGCCCGGAAGGCTTGCCGCGCTGGCGCGCGAGATGGCGGTAGATGGTGCTGCGGTGAACGCCGAGGCGGCGCGCGGCCTTCGCCACGTCGTGCTCGCAGGCCTTCAACGCCTCGTCGATGGCGTGGCGTGTGATGGCCTGCAGCGGCTCGGCATGCGCAGGGGCGCACTCGAGCGGGTCGTCGGGCAAGACGGTAGGCTGCGCGCCCAGCAGGTGCGCGGGCAATGCGCTCGCCGTCACCGAGTCGCCCGTATCGGCCAGTGCCACGATGGCGCGCAGCGTGCTGCGCAGCTCGCGCACGTTGCCCGGCCAGCGGTAGGCGGCCAGCACTTCGAGTGCGTCGTTTTCCAGCTGCAAGTGCTTGGCCGCGCCGCCCGCTTCAAGAAACAGCCGCGCGATCAGCGCGTGCCGGTCGTCGCGCCGGCTCAAGGGAGGCAGGGCGACGGTGAACCCCGCCACGCGATACATCAGGTCGGCGCGGAAGCGTCCGGCCTCCACCAGCGCCGGCAGGTTGCCGTGCGTGGCGCAGACCAGGTCGAAGTCCACCGCCACCCCCTGGCCGCCGCCCAGCGGCGTGACCACGCGCTCCTCCAGCACGCGCAGCAGGCGCGTCTGCAGGGCCAGCGGGATCTCCGCGATCTCGTCGAGGAACAGCACCCCGCCATGCGCTTCGCGGATGCGGCCCCCCATGCCCTTGCGCTTCGCGCCGGTGAAGGCGCCTTCCTCGTAGCCGAACAGTTCGGACTCGATCAGCGTCTCGGGCAGCGAGGCGCAGTCCACCGCCACGAAGGGGCCCGTGCTGCGGCGGCTCGCGGCGTGCAGCCGGCGCGAGAAAACCTCCTTGCCGCTGCCGGTCTCGCCGTTGACCAGCACGGAGACGCCTTCGTTCAGCACCCGCACGGCCTTGTGCAGCAGAGGCTGCACATCGTCGGTTTCGGGCTCGGCCACCGCGCGCCGCGTGGGCGTGCGCGAACCGCCGGCCGCATGCGAACGCTCCATCACCGTCGCGATCTGCCGGCCGCCCGGCAGCGTCAGCAGGCTGCGCCGGTGTTCCATGCGCGGCCAGTTCGCGCCGAGAAAGGCCTCGGCGTCCAGTTCGAGAAGACCGTCCCACGAGCGCCCGAACAGCTCGAGCGCCACCCGGTTCGCCGCGACGATGCGCCTGCCCTCGATCACCATCAGCCCTTCGCGCGCAGTGCCGATCAGCGCCGGGCGCGCATGGAAGCGCAGTACGTGGCCGTTGGCCTCGGCCAGCATCATGCGGTGCTCGACCTGCTGCGCCGCCATGCGCACCAGGCCGAGCGCATGCGTGTTCACGCGCACCGTCTCGCCCGAGATGTCGAGCGCGCCCGCCAGTTCGCCGCGCCCGGTGAAGATGGGCGCTGCCGCGCATCCGAGCGTTCCGTTCTGCGCCAGGTAGTGCTCGGCGCCCAGCACCATCAGCGCCTCGCGCTCCGCCAGCGCCGTGCCGATGGCGTTGGTGCCCCGGTTGCGCTCCGACCATTCCACGCCGGGCTGCAGCGCGATGCGCTCGGCCTTGGGCAGGAAGTCGGCGCTGCCGACCTCCTCGAGGATCAGGCCGCTGGCATCCGACAGGATCACCACGCAGCCGTTGCCGACCGCATGCTCGGCCAGGCCGTCGAGCTCGGGCTGCGCGCAGTTCAGCAGCCGCATGGCCTGCTCGCGCCGTTCGCGCAGCAGGGCCAGCGCCATCGGCTCGGGGTCCGTGGCCTGGTGGCCGACCGGTCGGCAGCGCTGCCAGGAGCGCGAGATGTGCGGGGCGATCCACGGCGCGGGATCGCAGCCTTGTCCAAAGAACAGTTCGCGGGCCTGCGCCACTTTGATCGACGGCAACTGCGCTGCGCTCATGCGTGTCTCCGAGAGGTTTTCGCCTTGTGCGACATCCTAGTCGCCATGTTCGCGCGGACATGTCGCATATTGCGAATGAAAACCCCCTGCGGCATGCGATGCCCAGGAGGAAGTACCCAGGGAATGTACCGATCCGGCCGGGTACGCGGCTTGCGATTGCTCAAGCAGGTCGCCGCATGTCGCGGCGCCGCCAGCAGCAAATGGAGACAAGTCATGGACATGCTCGAACCGGGCAAATTCGGCACCGCGGTGCCGTTCAAGAAGCGTTACGGCAACTACATCGGCGGCGAATGGGTCGCGCCGGCGGACAACCAGTATTTCGAGAACATCACGCCCGTCACCGGCAAGGTCTTCTGCGAAGTGCCGCGCTCTACCGCGGCCGACATCGAACGTGCGCTCGACGCCGCGCACAAGGCCAAGGGCCCCTGGGGCCGCACCTCGACCACCGAGCGCGCCAACATCCTCAACAGGATTGCCGACCGCATGCAGGAGAACCTGCCCATCCTGGCGGCAGCGGAGACCTGGGACAACGGCAAGCCCATCCGCGAAACCACCGCGGCCGACCTGCCGCTGGCCATCGACCACTTCCGCTACTTCGCCTCGTGTGTGCGCTCGCAGGAAGGCGGCATCAGCGAGATCGATCACGAAACCTTCGCCTACCACTTCCATGAGCCCATCGGCGTGGTCGGCCAGATCATTCCGTGGAACTTCCCGATCCTGATGGCCGTGTGGAAGCTGGCGCCCGCGCTGGCGGCCGGCAACTGCGTGGTGCTGAAGCCGGCCGAGCAGACGCCGGTGTCGATCCTCGTGCTGCTGGAGCTCATCGGCGACCTGCTGCCGCCGGGCGTGTTGAACGTGGTCAACGGCTTCGGCGTGGAGGCGGGAAAGCCGCTCGCGTCGAGCAACCGCATCGGCAAGATCGCCTTCACCGGCGAGACCACCACCGGCCGGCTGATCTCGCAGTACGCGAGCCAGAACCTGATTCCGGTCACGCTGGAGCTGGGCGGCAAGTCGCCCAACATCTTCTTCGCCGACGTGATGGACAAGGACGACGCCTTCTTCGACAAGGCGCTCGAGGGCTTCGCAATGTTCGCGCTGAACCAGGGCGAGGTCTGCACCTGCCCGTCGCGCGCGCTCATCCAGGAGTCGATCTACGACCGCTTCATGGAGCGTGCGCTGAAGCGAGTGGCAGCCATCAAGCAGGGCAGCCCGCTCGACATGGCCACCATGATCGGCGCGCAGGCCTCCGGCGAGCAGCTAGAGAAGATCCTGTCGTACCTCGACATCGGCAGGCAGGAGGGGGCGAAGGTGCTGATCGGCGGCGAGCGCCAGCGGTTCGAGGGCGACCTGGCCGACGGCTACTACGTGAAGCCGACCGTGTTCCGGGGCCACAACAAGATGCGCATCTTTCAGGAGGAGATCTTCGGCCCGGTGGTGTCGGTCACCACTTTCAAAGACGAGGAAGAGGCGCTTTCCATCGCCAACGACACCCTCTACGGCCTGGGCGCCGGCGTGTGGAGCCGCGACATGAACCGCGCCTTCCGCATGGGCCGCGGCATCCAGGCCGGCCGCGTGTGGACCAACTGCTACCACCACTACCCGGCGCACGCGGCCTTCGGCGGCTACAAGCAATCGGGCATTGGCCGGGAGAATCACAAGATGATGCTCGACCACTACCAGCAGACCAAGAACCTGCTGGTGAGCTACAGCGAGAACAAGCTGGGCTTCTTCTGATGAGCTCCACCGGCGACGTCCTGCGCGTCACCGCGACCGATGCCGCGCTCGCGCTGATCGACAGGCTCGCCGCAAAGCACGGCCCGCTGATGTTCCATCAGTCGGGCGGCTGCTGCGACGGCAGCGCGCCCATGTGCTATGCCCAGGGCGAGTTCATCGTGGGCGACTACGACCGGCTGCTGGGGCACATCGGCGGCATGCCGTTCTACATCAGCGGGCCGCAGTTCGAGTATTGGCAGCACACGCAACTCATCATCGACGTGGTGCCGGGGCGCGGCGGCATGTTCTCGCTGGAAGGCCCCGAGGGCGTGCGCTTCCTGACGCGCTCGCGGCTCTTCACCGACGCGGAATGGGCCGTGCTGGAAGCCGAGGAGGCGAAGTAGGGCTGCTGCAAAGGGTGCGGCCCTGTCGCCACCGAAGTCACGCCAGACAGCCACGAGCAGCATGTTCTTCCGCAGCGGGATATCTTCGATCGCGCGAATGCGCCGCGCCATGTAGGCATTGATTGCGAGCAGGAGGGCGCAAGCGCCGAGCAGAATGAATGTAGACATCGTCATGCGCTGGCCTGTTTCAGGAGTTGCCCGACCAGCAAGAGGGCCGCGGGGGAGAGATCGGCACCCGTCTTCGTCGCCATCAGCAACCGCCGGGTGGCCCATGCATCCTTGAGCCGCACGACCTTCAGATCGAGCGCCTCCACCTGCGCCTTGCACGCCGCCAGCGGCACCACGCCGATGCCGAGGTTGGCCGCGATCATGTGGCACATCGCGTCGAAGCTGCGCACCTGTACGCGCAGGCGCATCGGAATGCCTGCCTGCTCGGCCGCGCGCGAGGTGAGTTCGAGCAACGAGCTGCTGCGGTTCAGGCCGACGAACTCGTGCGCGAGACAGGTCTTGAAGTCGGCCTGTTTCACGCGGCTTCGCGCCAGCGGATGCTGCTTCGCGCACAGCACCACGAGCTCGTCGGTCTGGAAAGTCTGCACGTCGAGGCCGTAGGCGGGCGTGTTCTCCGCGAACACGCCGACATCGGCAAGGCCATCGACCAGCGCACGCACGATGTCGCCGCTCAGTTGCTCCTCGACCTCCACACGGATGTCGGGATGCTGCGCGAGAAAGGTCGCGAGCGTGGTGGGCAGGAACTCCGTCAGCGCCGACATGTTGGCCCACAGCCGCACATGGCCGCGCACGCCGCTCGAGTAGTCGCCGAGCTCGTTGCTGAACTGCTCGAAGCCCTGGAAGAGCCGCATCGCATGCTGCATTGCCACATGGCCGGCCGGCGTGAGCGCGATGCCTTGAGAGCTGCGCTCCAGAAGTTTCGATCCCGTCGCCGCCTCGAAGTCCGAAAGCCGCCGGCTCGCGGCAGAAAGCGCAAGGTGGCATGCTTCCGCGCCCTTGGTGATGCTGCCGGACTGGGCCACGGCGCAGAACAGGCGCAGCGTCACGAAATCGACACGAGCGGGGTTGATGGGGTTGGCCATCGGCGGATTCTAGGGAGAACACAGGTGGCCTTCGCGTTTCGCGAAGGACCGCTGCTGCCAAAGCAATTCCACGTTCCGCGATCCGTTCCTAGAGTCGGGCCAGCCCAACAAAGGAGACGGACGCGGACATGAATGCACTCGAAGGCCTGAAGGTGCTGGAGCTCGGCCAGCTCATCGCCGGCCCCTTCGCCGGCAAGACGCTGGCGGAGTTCGGCGCCGATGTGATCAAGGTCGAGCCGGCCGGCGTCGGCGATCCGCTGCGCAAGTGGCGGCTGCTGCGCGACGGCACCTCCGCGTGGTGGGAAGTCCAGTCGCGCAACAAGCGCTCGGTGTGCCTGGACCTGCGCAGCGCCGAAGGACAGGAGGCCGTGCGCGCGCTGGCGCTCGAAGCCGACGTGCTGATCGAGAACTTCAAGCCCGGCACGCTCGAAGGCTGGGGTCTGGGCTGGGAAACGCTGCATGCGCTGAACCCGCGGCTCATCATGCTGCGCATCTCTGGCTACGGGCAGACGGGCCCCTACCGCGACAAGCCCGGCTTCGGCGTGCTCGGCGAATCGATGGGCGGGCTGCGCTACCTGAGCGGCGAGCCGGGCCGGGTGCCGGTGCGTGTGGGAGTATCGCTGGGCGATACGCTGGCGGCGCTGCATGGGGTGATCGGCGTGCTGACCGCGCTGCACCATCGCACGGCTCACGGCGGCGAAGGGCAGTTCATCGACGTGGCGCTCTACGAGTCGGTGTTCAACGTGATGGAAAGCCTGCTGCCCGAGTACGACGCCTTCGGAGCCGTGCGCGAGCGGGCCGGCAGCGCATTGCCCGGCATCGCGCCGACCAATGCCTACCGCTGCGGGGACGGACACTACGTGCTGGTGGCCGGCAACGGCGACAGCATCTTCCGCCGCCTGATGCGAGCTATTGGCCGCGAGGACCTGGAGAACGACCCTGGGCTCGTGCACAACGACGGCCGCGTGCTGCGCGTGGAAGAGATCGACGCCGCCATCGAGGCATGGACGCTGCAGCGCAGCCGCGACGAGGTGCTGGCCGCGCTCGACGCGGCGGGCGTGCCGGTCGGGCGCATCTACACGGTGGCCGACATCGCGAGCGACCCGCAATACCAGGCGCGCGGAATGATCGTGGAGGCACCGAGCTCCGACGGTTCCACGCTCAAGGTGCCGGGCGTGGTGCCCAAGCTCAGCGCCACGCCGGGGCGCATCGCGT
Organism: Variovorax sp. Varisp36; assembly: GCF_047304235.1. Lineage (NCBI taxonomy): Bacteria > Pseudomonadati > Pseudomonadota > Betaproteobacteria > Burkholderiales > Comamonadaceae > Variovorax > Variovorax sp. Varisp36. Next base: position 187,849 of record NZ_JBGLYU010000002.1, on the reverse strand, counting down.
ACCCCGCGCCTCGGCTTGGCGAGCACGACGGCGATCTGCTCGGCGCCGGATGGCCCGCGCGACGCGCGGAAGGAGTGGTGGCATGAAGACGGGCGACGGCAAGCGGCTGTTCATCAACGAAGTCGCCACGCGCGACGGCTTCCAGATGGAGAGCCGCTTCATTCCCACGGACGACAAGATCGCGCTGGTCGACCGGCTGAGCGGATTGGGCTACGCCAAGATCGAAGTCACGTCCTTCACTTCGGCGAAGGCGATTCCCGCGCTGCGCGACGGCGAAGAGGTGATGCAGCGTGTCGCCCGTCGCCCCGGCGTGGTCTACACCGCGCTGGTGCCCAACCTGCGAGGGGCGGAGCGTGCGCTGGAGAGTCGCATCGACGAGTTCAACATCGTCATGTCTGTGAGCGAGACGCACAACCTCGCCAACCTGCGCATGGCGCGGGAGCAATCGTTCGCGCAACTGGCCGGCGTCATCGCGCTGGCGAAGCAGGCCGGTGTGCCGGTGAACGTGTCGCTGTCGTGCGTGTTCGGCTGCCCTATGGAGGGCGAGGTGCCGCTGGCGACGGTGCGGGGCTGGATCGATCGCTTCGCAGCGCTCGATGTGCAGGGCGTCACGCTTTGCGACACGACGGGCATGGCCTATCCCACGCAGGTGGGGCAGGTCTGCGAAGCCGTGATGGCGAGCCACCCGGCAATGGAATGGACGGCCCATTTCCACAACACGCGCGGCATGGGCCTCGTGAACACGGTCGCCGCCGTGGAAGCCGGCATCCGCCGGCTCGACATGTCGCTCGGCGGCATCGGCGGCTGCCCCTACGCCCCGGGCGCGACCGGCAACGTGGCGACCGAGGACGTGGTCCACATGCTGCAATGCATGGGCTATGACACGGGCATGGACCTCGCCGGCCTGGTCGCCGCCGCAGCGGAGCTGGAGGCGCTGGTAGAGCACGAGCTGCCGGCCCAGGTCTCGCGCGCGGGCCACCGGCTGACGCGCCATGCGCCGCCGCCCGATTTCAACGACACCGTGGCCCGCGCCAGGGAGCGCGGGCACGCACCGAAGGAGCTGCAACCATGATCGACCACCTGGACCACCTCGTACTGACCACCGCGCACGAGGAAGCCTGCATCCGTTTCTACGTCGACGTGATGGGCATGGCGCTGGAGAGCTTCGGCGCCGGCCGCAAGGCCTTCCGCTTCGGCAACCAGAAGATCAACCTGCATGTGAAGGGCCACGAGTTCGAGCCGAAGGCGCAGTTGCCGACGCCCGGCTCGCTGGACCTCTGCTTCATCGCCAGCGCGCCGCTCGACGAGGTCATCACCCGCCTCGGCGAGAAAGGCGTGCCGATTCTTGAAGGGCCGGTGATGCGCACCGGCGCCACCTCGCGCATCCGCTCGGTCTACGTGCGCGACCCCGACCTGAACCTGATCGAGATCTCGGAGCTGTCGCCCTGAGGGCACCGCCCGAAGACGGCAGGCAAGCGAATACAAAACCACCGGAGACAAACCATGAAACCCATTCACCGCCTTCTCGCGGTCGGCCTCGCTCTGGGCGCTCTGACCGCCTCGGCCAGCGACGCCTGGCCTTCGAAACCGATCACCATGGTCGTGCCGACCGCGCCCGCCGGCTCCACCGACATCATGGCGCGACTGGTCGGCGACCCGCTGCAGCGCGCGCTGGGCCAGGCCGTGGTCGTCGACAACAAGCCCGGCGCCAGCGGCAACATCGGCACCGAGTTCGTGGCGCGCGCCGCGCCCGACGGCTACACGCTGCTGATGCAGTACTCGGGCTACCACGTGGGCAACCCCTCGCTCTACCCGAACATCCGGTGGAGTCCCACGAAGGACTTCGTGCCGGTGGCGATGGTGATGCGCGCGCCGCACGTCGTCGCGGCGAGCGGCAAGCTGCCGGTGAAGTCGATGAAGGAGCTCATCGAGTACGGCAAGAAGAAGGAGGGCGGGCTCTTCTACGCCTCCTCTGGCAGCGGCTCGATCCAGCACATCGCGGGCGAGCTGCTGTCGCGGCAGACCAGGCAGGCGATGACGCACGTGCCCTACAAGGGCTCGGGGCCGGCGATCAACGACCTGATCTCGGGCAACGTGGACATGTTCATCACCACGCCACCCTCGGTCATCGGACATTTCGCGGGCGGGCGCATCAAGCCGCTGGCGTACACGGGCAGCAAGCGCCATCCGTCGATGCCCGACGTGCCGACCTCGGCCGAGGCAGGGCTGCCGGGCTACGAGGTCGAGTCGTGGTTCGCGGTGTTCGCGCCGGCGAAGACGCCGCCGGAGATCGTCAACAGGCTGAGCGCGGAACTCCGCAAGATCGTGGAGAGCGAAGCCTTCCGCAAGAAGGTGGACGAGCAAGGCGCCTTCGCGACCTACATGGACCCGCCGACGCTCGCGAAATTCGTCGACCAGGAGCTGGCGGCGTGGTCGAAGGTGATCAAGTCGGCTGACATCAAGCCCGATTGATTCGAAATACGGGCACGACCGGCTACAGCTTGACTAGCCCGCGATCAGCTTCTGCACCAGTTCCGCGGTGGTCGCGGCCGCGTACTTGCGCATCAGCCGGGCCCGGTGCAGTTCCACCGTGCGGTGGCTGATGCCCAGCGCCTTGCCGATCTCCTTCGAGGTCAGCCCGCGCATCACCTGCGCCGCCACCTCGCGCTCGCGCGGCGTGAGTTCGGCCTTGACGGCGCGGCGCGAGCCCAGGTCCTCGAAGGTCCAGATGCCGGCCTCGTGCGGCGCGGCGCGGTTCATGGCGTGGCCGGTGACGTGGCACCAGAAGGTCTCGCCGGCGATGGCGCCGTGCAGTCCGCCCAGGCGCTTCATCATGCGGTTGTCGGCGTAGTGCCCGCTGGCATTCAGAAAGGGCTCCATGCGCTTGCCGATGCGCTCGAACTCGACCACGCTGGGGTACAGGATGCTGAACGAATGCCCGACCAATGCGGAGGGCGTTGCGCCAAAAATCTCGCACACGCGAACGTTGCAGGCCACGATGGTGCGGTTGCTCGACACCACCATGCCGACGGGCGCGTGTTCAAAGGCCAGCCGGTAATCGATCTCGGGCATCGGGGGTCACCATTACGAAATACTACGTATGCGAGTAGGTAGTATCGTTCAGGGCTTTCCCACCTCTCTCCATTCACCCTTCAAGGAGCCCGAGTGAACAAGATTTATCCCACCGCGGACGCGGCACTCAAGGGGGTCGTCGCCGACGGGCAGATGCTCGCGGTCGGCGGCTTCGGCCTGTGCGGCATTCCCGAAGCGCTGATCGACGCGCTGAAGGACTCCGGCGTGCAGAACCTCACCGTCGTGTCGAACAACGCGGGCGTCGACGGCTTCGGCCTCGGCAAGCTGCTGGAGACGCGCCAGATCAAGAAAATGATTGCGTCCTACGTCGGCGAGAACAAGGAGTTCGAGCGCCAGTACCTCGCGGGCGAACTGGCCCTCGAATTCACGCCCCAGGGCACGCTGGCCGAGAAGCTGCGCGCCGGCGGCGCGGGCATCCCGGCCTTCTTCACCAAGACCGGCGTGGGCACGCAGGTGGCCGAGGGCAAGGAGCTGCGCGAGTTCGACGGCGAAACCTACGTGATGGAACGCTCGCTGGTGCCCGACGTGGCGCTGGTGAAGGCCCACGTGGCCGACAAGTCGGGCAACCTGCGCTTTCGCCTCACGGCGCGCAACTTCAACCCGGCCGCTGCCATGGCCGGCAAGATCTGCATCGTCGAGGTCGAGAAGATCGTCGAGGTGGGCGAACTGGCCCCCGACGACATCCACCTGCCGGGCATCTACGTGCACCGCATCGTGCTCAACGCCAAGCCCGAGAAGCGCATCGAGAAGCGCACCGTGAGCGCCTCGGTCGATGCCGTCGCCGCCAAGGTCGAGGCCCAGACCGCCATCGCCCAGGCCGCTGCAGGCAGTGAAGTGCCAGCCAAGGTCGTCAACAAGAAAGAAGGAGCCTGAGATGCCCTGGACCCAAGACCAGATGGCGGCCCGCGCCGCGCAAGAACTCGAAGACGGCTTCTACGTCAACCTCGGCATCGGCATTCCGACGCTGGTGGCCAACCACACCGGCACCAAGGAAGTGTGGCTGCAGAGCGAGAACGGCATGCTCGGCATCGGCCCGTTCCCGACCGAAGACAACGTCGACGCCGACCTCATCAACGCCGGCAAGCAGACCGTCACCACGCTGCCCGGCTCGGCCATCTTCGGCAGCCATGACAGCTTCGCGATGATCCGCGGCGGCAAGATCAACCTGTCGATCCTCGGTGCCATGCAGGTGAGCGTGAAGGGCGACCTCGCCAACTGGATGATCCCCGGCAAGATGGTCAAGGGCATGGGCGGCGCGATGGACCTCGTGGCCGGCGTGAAGCGCGTGATCGTGCTGATGGAGCATGTGGCCAAGAAGAAGGACGGCACCGAGGACCTGAAGATCCTCGAACAGTGCACGCTTCCGCTGACCGGTGTGGCCGTGGTCGACCGCATCATCACCGACCTGGCCGTGATGGACGTGGTGCCCGAAGGCCTGAAGGTCGTCGAGCTGGCGCCGGGCGTGAGCTTCGATACGCTGCAGGCCAAGACGGGTGCGAAGCTGATCCAGTAACAAGGCTGCGAACGCAACGACGACAAAGGGCAGGGCCGCGCAAGCGGGCCCTGCCTTTTTTCCTGGAGAGACGGAATGAATGCAAGCGAAGTTCTGGGCGACATCTGGCAGCAGGCGGGCCTGCCCGCCGAAGCCTTGGTGTTCGCGCGATTGACGGGCGCCGACCCAGTGCTGCCGTCGTCCTTCGCGGTCGGCACAGCGGCGCAGAGCACCATCGCGGCGGCCGCGCTCGCGGCCTGCGAACTGGGGCACAGGCGCGGCACGGCGCGGCAGCAGGCCGGCGTCGACATGCAGCATGCGGCACTCGACTGCACCGGCTGGTTCAGCCTCGACGGCCGCGTGCCCGACCCGTGGGACGCCTTCTCGGGGCTGTACCGCTGCGCGGACGGCTGGGTGCGCGTGCATGCGAACTTCGCGCACCACCGAGACGGTGCATTGCGCTTGATGAAGCTGGACCCGGCCACCGCCATCCGCGCCGACGCCGAGGCTGCGATGGCCGGCTGGCGCGCGCTCGATTTCGAAGAGGCGGCCTCGGCACTGGGGCTGGTGGCGACCGCGCTGCGGCGCTTTGACGAGTGGGATGCGACGCCGCAAGGGCAGGCCATCGCGGCCCAACCGCTCTTCACGCTTGAGCGCATCGGCGATGCGCCACCACTCGCACTGCCGCCGCTGCGCGAAGACCAGCGTCCGCTGAGCGGCCTGCGTGTGCTCGACCTCACGCGCATCCTCGCGGGACCGGTCGGCGGCCGCGCGCTCGCGGCCTATGGCGCCGACGTGATGCTGGTCAATTCGCCGCAACTGCCGAACATCGAAGCCATTGCCGACACCAGCCGCGGCAAGCTCTCGGCGCACGTGGACCTGCGCACCGACGAAGGTCGCGCCGTGCTGCACGGCCTCGTCGCCGACGCACACGTCTTCGTGCAGGGCTACCGTCCCGGCGGCATCAAGGCGCTGGGCTTCGGCCCCGAGGCGCTGGCGCGCGAGCGGCCGGGCATCGTCTGCGTCTCGCTCACGGCCTATGGCACGCAGGGGCCGTGGGCTGACCGGCGCGGCTTCGATTCGCTGGTGCAGACTGCCATGGGCTTCAACCATGCCGAGGGCGAGGCTGCAGGCGACGGCAGGCCGCGCCCGCTGCCCATGCAGATCCTCGACGAGGCCACCGGCTACCTGATCGCCTTCGGCGCCGCTGCGGCGCTCTGGCGCCAGCAGCGGGAAGGCGGCAGCTGGCATGTGCAGGTGTCGCTGGCGCAGACGGGGCAGTGGCTGCGCGGGCTGGGGCGCGTGCCGAATGGGCTGTCGATCGCGAGGCCCGATATCAAGCCGTACGTCGAGACCTCGGCTTCCGGCTTTGGTGAGCTCGCGGCGTTGCGCCACAGTGCGCAGCTGCCGCGAACGCCTGCGGCATGGCCGCGGCCGTCGATGCCGCCGGGCAGCGATGCGCCGGTGTGGCCGGCCGTCACGACCGGGTAGGCGCCGCGCATCACTGGGCGAGGGGCGCGCGTCTACTCCCCGGCCTGCGCTGGGGCGGGGATCGGCAGCCCCTCGAAGCCCTTGAATTCCTGGAGCGAGAAGCTCGTGCGCACCTGCCGCACGCCGGGCAGCCGATGCAGCCGGGTCTGCAGCAGCGTGGAGTAGTGGTCCAGGTCGCGTGCCACGACCACCAGCATGAAATCCTCGGGCCCGGAGATGCCGTGGAACATCACCACCTCGGGAATGGCCTGGACTGCCTCCTCGAACTCGGTGGAGCGGGCGTCGTTCTGGTGGTCGATGCCAATCATCACGAACGCCATGACCCCATACCCCAGCGCGCGACGGCTGAGCCGGGCCTGGTAGCCGGCGATCAGCCCGCTTTCTTCCATGCGTTTGATGCGGCGCCAGCAGGGCGATTGCGACAGCTGCGTCATCTGTGCGAGCTCGCCCGTGGTGAGCCGTGCGTTGTCTTGCAGCGCCTTCAACAGCTTTCGGTCGGTCAAATCGAGGTCGGTTTGCATAATTATTTCTTCAAATTGAAAAATGGGAATAAACATACCTCAAATTGATATATGTAGGGTTCAACACTACGTTATTTGTGGATTCGATGCATAGCATTGCGTGAAATTCAAAAAGCAAGACCGGCCCCGGTTGCGTTTTTCCTGCCCCCTCCGAAGCTCCAGCCTCCACGACCATGTCCATGTCACCGCCCCCCCTGTTCGCCCACGTTCCGTCCTATGCCGGCGACCCCATCCTGTCCTTGATGGAAGACTTCCAGAAAGATCCGCGGACGAACAAGGTCAGCCTCAGCATCGGCATCTACTTCGACGGCGCGGGCCGGCTGCCCGTCATGGAAGCCGTGCGCAAGGCCGAGACCGCATTGCTCGACGGCATCGGCCCGCGTCCGTACCTGCCGATCGAAGGCGTGGCGGACTACCGCCAGGCCGTGCAGCGCCTGCTCTTCGGTGCCGGGCACGAGGCCGTGGCCAGCGGCCGCATCGCCACGCTGCAGACCCTCGGCGGCTCGGGCGGGCTCAAGGTGGGCGCCGATTTCCTGCGCCGCTACTTCCCCGAGTCCCAGGTCTGGGTCAGCGACCCCACCTGGGAGAACCATCGCGCGCTGTTCGAAGGCGCGGGCCTGGCCGTCAACACCTACCCCTACTACGACCCGGCCACCGGAGGCCTGTGCTTCGACGAGATGCTGGCCAGGCTCGCGACCCTGCCGCGCCACGGCATCGTGCTGCTGCACGCGAGCTGTCACAACCCGACCGGCGTCGACCTTTCGCCGGCCCAGTGGCAGGCGCTGATTCCGGTGCTGCGCGACCGCGGCCTGATCCCGTTCGTCGACATCGCCTACCAGGGCTTCGGCGACGGGTTGGACGAAGACGCCTTCGCGCTGCGCGCGCTCGCCGACGCGGGTCTGCAATTCTTCGTGGCCAATTCCTTCTCCAAGAACTTCTCGCTGTACGGCGAACGCTGCGGCGGCCTCAGCGTGGTGTGCGCCGACAGCGCCACGGCGCAGACGGTGCTCGGACAGCTGAAAGCCACGGTGCGCGCCAACTACTCGACGCCGCCCACCCATGGGGCGCGCATCGTCGCCACGGTGCTGCGCAGCGCCGAGCTGTTCGCGCTGTGGACGCAGGAAACCGCGCAGATGCGCCAGCGCATCCGCGCCATGCGCGAGCGCCTGCACGCCGCGCTGGACGAAAGATTCCAGGGCCGGCGCAACTTCGACTACCTGCTCACGCAGCGCGGCATGTTCAGCTACACGGGCTTGAACGAAGCGCAGGTGACCCGCCTGCGCGACGAGCACGCGGTGTACCTGGTCCGCTCGGGCCGGATGTGCATCTCGGGCCTGACCGACGGCAACGTCGATCACGTGGCGGCGTCCATGGCCGCCGTGCTGGGCCGATGACACAGCCGGCGAGGAATGCCATGAAAGAGATCATCGACGTCGGCCTGCCCGCGCTGAGCCAGCCGTTTTCCTGGGCCGTGAAATCGGCCGGCCTGCTGTTCACCGCGCACGGCCCCGTGCGCTCCGACGGCAGCATCGACACCGGCGCCGTCGACGATCAGGCTCGCCTGACCTTCGCCAACCTGCGCCGCGCGCTCCATGCTGCCGGCGGCACGCTGCACGACGTGACCCAGGTGCTGATCTACATGACCGACGTGCAGGACATGAAGGCCATCGACGCGGTGTATCGCGAGTTCTTCGAGGCGCCTTACCCCAACCGGTCGAGCATGGGCGTCAACGGCCTCGTGGTGCCCGGCATGAAGCTCGAGATCGTGGCCTACGCCGTGATCCCCGAGCCTCCTGCATCCGCATGACTTTCCAAAATACGAGGAGATGACGATGTCCAGCAGCTTTCAGGAAATATCGAACAGGGAAAAGGGCCTGCAGAAGGAGCTTTCCGCAGGCCAGATGGCGATGATCGCGATCGGCGGAGCCATCGGCACCGGCCTGTTTCTCGGCAGCGGCTTCGCCATCGGCCTGGCCGGCCCCAGCGTGCTTGTGAGCTACGCGATCGGCGGCCTCATCGCACTGTTGCTGATGGGCTGCCTCGCCGAGATGACCGTGGCGCATCCCACCTCGGGCTCGTTCGGCGCCTACGCCGAGCACTACATCGGCCCGTGGGCCGGCTTCATCGTGCGCTACGTCTACTGGTCCTGCGTGGTGCTGGCAGTGGGCACCGAGGTCACGGCCATCGGCGTGTACATGGCGTACTGGTTTCCCGGCTCGCCGCAGTGGCTCTGGGTGGTGCTGTTCTCGGCACTGCTGATCATGGTCAACGCCATGAGTGTGAAGGCCTTCGGCTTCGTCGAGTACTGGTTCTCGATGGTCAAGATCGTGGCCATCGTGCTGTTCATCCTGATCGGCGCCTACGTGGTGTTCGGCTCGCGCCCCGCCGGCATCGGCCTGGACAACTACGCCGTGCAGGGAGGCTTCTTTCCCAAGGGCGTGTGGGGCACCTGGGTGGCGGTCGTGGTCGCCATCTTCAGCTACATGAGCGTCGAGACCATCGCCGTCGCCGCCGGCGAAGCCAAGGACCCGGAGCGCGCGGTGACCGGTGCCTTCCGCGCCACCATGCTGCGCCTGGCGGTGTTCTACCTCGCATCGATCGCGTTGATGCTGGCCATCGTGCCGTGGAACGCCACCAACGCCGACAAGAGCCCGTTCGTGAAGGTGATGGAAATCATCGGCATTCCCGGCGCCGCCGCGGTGATCAACTTCGTGGTGCTGATCGCCGCGCTGTCGGCCATGAACAGCCTGCTCTACATCGCCACGCGCATGATGTTCAGCCTGTCGCGCGCCGGTCATGCGCCCAAGCGCTTCGGCCGCATCCGCGGCAACGGCGTGCCGGTCGACGCGCTGGCGATCTCCTGTGCCGGCATTGCCATCGCCACCGCGCTGAGCGTCGTCGCGCCCGAGCAGTCGTTCGCGCTGATGATGGCCATCGCCATGTTCGGCGGCCTGTTCACCTGGTTCATGATCTTCACGACCCACTGGTTCTTTCGCCGCCGCTGGGTGAAGGAAGGGCGCTCCGGCCCAGGCTTCCGCATGTGGGGCTTTCCGTGGCTCACGCTGCTGGGCGCGGGGCTGGTGCTGGCGATCCTGGTCACCACATACTTCACGCCGATGTTCAGGTTGACGCTGCTGGTGGGCCTTCCGTTCCTGGCCGTCCTGGTGGTGGTGTACCTGGCCTGGTACCGCCCGCTTTCCGGCGGTGCGGCGCTGCCGGCCCGGGCACGCCGCTAGGCGTCCAGCGCGGCGCGCACCTTCTCGCCCAGTCCGCGCAGCCGTTCGACCGGCTCGTTGGAAAACACGAAGCGCAGGTACTGCGCGCCATGCGTCTCGCCCCAGCCCTTCATCGCGGTGGCACACACGCGATGCTTCAGCAGACGCTCCGACAGCGTCTGCCCGTCGATGCCGAAGTCGCTCGCATGCAGCAGCAATGACCAGCCGCCCGCGGGCACGCCGACCGGCAGTCCCCTGAGTTCGTCGAGCACGGTGTCGCGCCGCCGCTCCAGTTCGCCCACATACGGCGCGAGCGTGTGCGCCGATTGCGCCAGCGCCGTGGCCACCGCGTCCTGCGCAATCCCCACGGGCACCACCACGTTCGCGAGCGACACGGCCACGAGGTCCGGCATGTAGCTCTCGGGTGCCACGGTCCAGCCCACGCGCCAGCCGATCATGCGCAGCTCCTTGGCCGATGAACCCACCGTGATCGTGCGTTCGGCCATGCCGGGCAGGCCTGCAGGGTGGATGACCTTGCGGCCGTCGTACAGCAGGCGTTCCATCGCGGTGTCGAGGATCAGCGTGATGTCGTGCCGCACGCACAGCGCGGCGATGGTGCGCCAGTCGTCCGCGTCGAAGTACCCGCCCGTCGGCATCGACGGCGACATCAGCAGCATCACGCGCACGCGGGGGCCGATGGCCGTTTGCAGCGCGGCGCGGTCCAGCTTCCATTCGCCGCCGGGGTTGAATGCAAAGGGCACGTACTTCGGCGTGCCGCCGGCGAGCCGGATGCGGTTGAGCAGGCCGGCGTAGGTCGGATCGGTGACCAGCACTTCGTCGCCCACCTCGACGGTTGCGAGCAGCGCGTTGAGGATGCCCGAGAGCCCGCCGGCCGAGATCACGCAGTTGCGTGCGTCGTAGGCAACGCCCGAGAGCGCGGACACATGCCGCGCCGCGATCTCGCGCAACCGGGACTGGCCGACGAACGGGAGGTAGCTGTTGTCGGCGTCTTCCGAGGCGGCACGCACGGTGCGCGCGATGGCATCGGGGTCGGGCGGGATGTCGACGTCGAGGTTCTCCAGCCGCAGGAACGGCGGGCCGTCCGCGTCGTCGGCGATCGCGCCCATGCGGTCGACGCCGATGCCTGCGATGTGTTCCAGGCGGGCGGGGCGGTGGCGTGGCATGGGGCGAATCTCCGTGTCGGGGTTGGCTTGCTACGGGGCCGGCCTGCGCGAACGGGCCGGCCGCTGCTGCGACGCGCCATTCTCATCGCCGGGCGGGGCCGGGAGCAACAGCGCCTGCCGGGCCTGCGCCGTCTCGCGCAGGAAGCTCCACACCGCCTGCATGCGCGCCAGGTGCTTGGTTTCCTCCGGCATCGACATCCAGAAGGTGCGCGTGAAGTTCGCCTGCCCCGGCAGCACGGGCCGCAGCGCGCTGTCGTTCTCGGCGATGAAGGCCGGCAGCACCGCGATGCCCGCGCCCGCCGCCACCGCACTGTGCTGCGCGAGCACGCTGGTGCTGCGCAGCGCGAAGCTGTCGGGGCGGTGCAGTTCGTCCAGGTACTGCAGCTCCTTGCTGAACAGCAGGTCGTCTACGTAGCTGATGAAGGTGTGGCCGCGCAGGTCTTCACGCGTCCTGATGGGCTTGTGCGCTGCCAGGTACTTCTTCGACGCATAGAGCCGCAGCGTGTAGTCGGTGAGCTTGGTGACGACCACCGGTCCGCGCGCCGGCCGTTCGAGCGAGATCACGATGTCGGCTTCGCGCCGCGACAGGTGCACGAGCCGCGGCATCGCGAGCAGGTCGATGGTGAGTTTCGGATGCTGCAGCGCGAACAGCGCGAGCTGCGGAGCGAGCACCACGGTGCCGAAGCCCTCGGTGGCGCCGATGCGCACCAGCCCCGACAGGCCCTCCTGCGAGGCCGGCGCGGTGCTCTCCACGGCCTAGAAGGCGCTCTCCATCGCCTCGACCTGCGGCTGCAGCCGCCGGCCGGCCTCGGTAAGGCGGTGGCCGCCCGCTTCGCGCGAGAACAGCGGGGCGCCGACTTCCTTCTCCAGCGCCTGGATGCGGCGCGCCACCGTGGTGTGGTCGACCTCGAGGCGGCGCGCGGCGCTCATCAGCGTGCCGGAGCGGGCGAGTTCGAGGAAGTAGCGCAGGTTGTCCCAGTCCATGTGTGTTCGGGTTCTCGATGGAGGTTTGCATCCTCTGCGCCTTGTTCCGCATTCTGCATTTATGCAAAACCAAGGTGCAGATTTGTCTATTGTCATGGCAAATATGCAAAGCTAGGATGCACGCTGTACCGCCCCCCGACCGGCATCGCCTTCCCGAGATTCACAGGAGACAAACCCCATGGACGCCACCACCACCCCCTCGACGCAAGTCGCCACCGTCAAGCTGCTGATCGGCGGCAAGCTCGTCGAGTCGAAGACCACCGAATGGCGCGATGTCGTCAACCCGGCCACGCAGCAGGTGCTGGCCCGTGTGCCCTTCGCCACGCAAGCCGAGCTCGACGCTGCCGTGGCCTCCGCCAAGGAGGCCTTCAAGACCTGGCGCAAGACCCCCATCGGCGCGCGCGCCCGCATCTTCCTGAAGTACCAGCAGCTCATCCGCGAGAACATGAGCGAGCTGGCTGCCATCCTCACGGCCGAGCAGGGCAAGACGCTGCCCGACGCCGAAGGCGACGTGTTCCGCGGGCTCGAAGTAGTGGAGCACGCATCGAACATCGGCAACCTGCAGCTGGGCGAGCTGGCCAACAACGTGGCCAACGGCGTCGACACCTACACGCTGCTGCAGCCGCTGGGCGTGTGCGCCGGCATCACGCCATTCAACTTCCCGGCCATGATCCCGCTGTGGATGTTCCCGATGGCCATCGTCACCGGCAACACCTTCGTGCTGAAGCCTTCCGAGCAGGACCCGATGGTCACCATGCGCCTGTGCGAACTGGCACTCGAAGCCGGCATTCCGCCCGGCGTGCTCAACGTGGTGCATGGCGGCGAAGCGGTGGTCAACGGCATCTGCGACCACAAGGACATCAAGGCGATCAGCTTCGTCGGCTCGACCAAGGTCGGCACGCACGTCTACAACCGCGCCACGCTGGCCGGCAAGCGCGCCCAATGCATGATGGGTGCGAAGAACCACGCCATTGTGATGCCCGACGCGAACAAGGAGCAGACGCTCAACGCACTGGCCGGCGCCAGCTTCGGTGCAGCCGGCCAGCGCTGCATGGCCGTGTCGGTCGCGGTGCTGGTGGGCGAGGCACGCAACTGGGTGCCCGAACTCATCGAGAAGGCCAGGACGCTGAAGATCGGTGCGGGCACCGAGAAGGGCGTGGACGTGGGGCCGCTGGTGTCCTGCGCTGCCTACGACCGCGTGAACGGTCTCATCGAACGCGGCGAGGCCGATGGTGCCAAGCTCGTGCTCGACGGCCGCAAGCCCACGGTGCCCGGCTACGAGAAGGGCAACTTCGTCGGCCCGACGATCTTCACCGGCGTGAAGCCCGGCATGTCGATCTATGACCAGGAAGTGTTCGGCCCGGTGCTGTGCATCGCCGACGCCGAGACCATCGACGAAGCCATCGAGCTGATCAACAGCAATCCGAACGGCAACGGCACGGCGATCTTCACGCAGTCGGGCGCGGCCGCCCGCCGGTTCCAGGAAGACATCGACGTGGGCCAGGTCGGCATCAATGTGCCGATTCCGGTGCCGGTCCCGATGTTCTCGTTCACCGGCTCGCGGGCCTCGAAGCTCGGCGACCTGGGGCCGTACGGCAAGCAGGTCATCATGTTCTACACGCAGACCAAGACGGTGACGGCGCGCTGGTTCGACGACAGCACCGTCTCGCACGGCGTCAACACCACGATCAGCCTCAAGTAAGAAGTCCGCCGGATGGACTTCGAACTTTCCGAAGAGCAGCGCGCTTTCGCGCAAAGCGCGCGCGACTTTGCGCAGGCCGAGTTCGCGCCCCATGCGGCGCAGTGGGACGCGGAGGCCGTCTTCCCGAAGGAGGCCATCGCCAAGGCCGGCGAACTGGGCTTCTGCGGACTCTATGCGCCCGAGCGCATCGGCGGCCTCGGACTGCCGCGGCTCGATGCGGCGCTGGTGTTCGAAGAGATGGCCGCGGTCGACCCCTCGACCACGGCCTTCATCACGATCCACAACATGGCGACGTGGATGCTCGGCACCTGGGCCACCGATGCCGTGGCGCAGCAGTGGGGCGAAGAACTCACGAGCGGGCGCAAGCTCGCGTCGTACTGCCTGACGGAGCCGGGCGCGGGCTCCGATGCGGGTTCGCTGAAGACGCGCGCCGAGCTGCGGGGCGCCGAGTACGTCATCAACGGCGGCAAGGCCTTCATCTCGGGCGCGGGCTCGACCGACGTGCTGGTGCTGATGGCGCGCACGGGCGGCGCGGGCGCCAGCGGTATCTCGGCCTTCGCGGTGCCGGCCGACGCGCCCGGCGTCAGCTACGGCAAGAAGGAGCACAAGATGGGCTGGAACAGCCAGCCCACGCGAAGCATCAACTTCGACAACGTGCGCGTTCCCGCGCAGAACCTGCTGGGCAAGGAGGGCGAGGGCTTTCGCATTGCCATGAAGGGGCTCGACGGCGGGCGCATCAACATCGCGACCTGCTCGGTGGGCGCGGCGCAGGGGGCGCTCGACGCGGCCCGCCGCTACCTGCACGAGCGCCAGCAGTTCGGCAAGCCGCTCGCGAGCTTCCAGGCGCTGCAGTTCAAGCTGGCCGATATGGCGACCGAACTGGTGGCGGCGCGGCAGATGGTGCGGCTGGCGGCATCGAAGCTCGACGCCGGGCATGCCGACGCCAGCACCTATTGCGCGATGGCCAAGCGCTTTGCGACCGATGCGGGCTTCAACGTCTGCAACGACGCGCTGCAGCTGCATGGCGGCTATGGCTACCTGAGCGAATTTCCGCTGGAGCGGCTGGTGCGCGATGCGCGCGTGCACCAGATCCTCGAAGGCACCAACGAGATCATGCGTGTGATCGTTGCGCGAAAATTGCTGGAGGGCGACAGCGATATCCGCTGAAGTTTTCGCATCCAGAACCTCTCAAGACAATGACCGACTCCGTAGTTCTCTTCGACGAAATCAAGACCGCCGGCGGCCAGCGCTTCGGCGTTGCCACCCTCAACGCGCCGGCTTCGCTCAATGCGCTCTCCGTGGACATGGTTCGCCTGCTCACGCCCAAGCTGCGCGAATGGGCGAAGGACGCAGGCATCGTCGGCGTCCTGCTGCAGGCCGCGGGCGAGAAAGCCTTCTGCGCCGGCGGCGATTTGCGCCAGCTCTACCAGACGCTGCTCGACTGCGGCCCCGAGCGCAACACCTACGCCGAAGACTTCTTCCGCGAAGAGTACGAACTGGACCACCTGATCCACACCTTCCCCAAGCCCTTCCTGTGCTGGGGTCACGGCATCGTGATGGGCGGCGGCGTGGGCTTGCTGGCTGGCGCCTCGCACCGCGTGATGACGCTGCAAAGCCGCATCGCCATGCCCGAGATCAACATCGGCCTGTACCCCGACGTGGGCGGCAGCTGGTTCCTGCGCCGCACGCCGGGCCGCACGGGCCTGTTCCTCGCACTCACTGCCGCGAACATCAACGCGGCAGACACCATCTTCTGCGGGCTGGCCGACGTGCTGGTGCCGCAGGAGCGCAAGGGCGAGGTGCTGGAAGCCGTCGCTTCGACGAAATGGGCCGGCGAGAACAAGGCCGACCGCGCCACGCTGTCGCGCATCCTCGCCAAGGCGGGCGAGGGCACCGAGATGCCGCCATCGAAGGTGCGCGAGCACTACGACACCATCAACGCGCTGATGGCGGGCGACGACCTGCTCGACATCGCAAGGCGTTTGCGCGATCTGCAGAGCGATGACACATGGCTGCAGACCGCAGTCAAGACCTTCGCCAAAGGCGCACCCAGCTCGGCCGCGCTGAGCTTCGAGCTGTGGCAGCGAGTTCTGCGCATGTCGCTGGCCGAGGTGTTCCGTCTCGAATACTGGGCCTCGCTCGGCTTCTGCGCGCACAAGGACTTCGCCGAAGGCATCCGCGCGGTGCTGGTCGACAAGGACCGCAATCCGCGCTGGAGCCCCGCGACGCTCGAAGAGATCACGCCAGCATTCATCGAAGATCATCTGCGCCCGCGCGGCGAGATGCCGGTCGAGCTGGCGTCGCTGGTCTGATCCACACGCATAGATTCCTGCACAGAACAACGGAGACAAGACATATGAAGATCGCATTCATCGGCCTCGGCAACATGGGCGGCCCGATGGCCATGAACCTGCTCAAGGCAGGCCATACGCTCAGCGCCTTCGACCTCTCGGCCGAGGCCTGCAAGAAATTCGGCGCCGAAGGCCTGCCCATTGCCAAATCGGCGGCCGAGACGGTGGCCGATGCCGAGGTGGTCATCAGCATGCTGCCGGCCAGCGCGCACGTCGAGGGGCTGTTCCTCGGCAGTGGCGGCAAACCTGGCCTGCTCGACAGCATCCGCGCCGGCACATTGGTGATCGACAGCAGCACCATCGCCGCAGCCACCTCGCGCAAGGTGGCCGAAGCCGCTGCCGCCAAGGGCGTTGCGATGATCGACGCGCCCGTATCGGGCGGCACCGGCGGTGCGATGGCCGGCACGCTGACCTTCATGGTCGGCGGCGAGACGGGTGACCTGGAGCGCGCGCGCCCGGTGCTCGAAAAGATGGGCGCCAACATCTTCCACGCCGGCGCGGCCGGCGCGGGGCAGACCGCGAAGATCTGCAACAACATGCTGCTGGGCATCCTGATGATCGGCACCTCGGAGGCGCTGGCGCTGGGTGTGGCCAACGGGCTCGACCCCAAGGTGCTGTCGGAGATCATGCGCCGCAGCTCGGGCGGCAACTGGGCGCTGGAAAAGTACAACCCGATGCCGGGCGTGATGGAAACGTCGCCCGCCTCGAAGAACTACGCGGGAGGGTTCGGCACCGACCTGATGCTCAAGGATCTGGGCCTGGCGCAAGAGAACGCGACCGCCGTGCGCGCGGCCACGCCCCTGGGTGGGCTGGCGCGCAGCCTGTATGCCGCACACAGCCTCGCCGGCCACGGCGCGCTCGATTTCTCGAGCGTGCTGAAGCTGGTGCAGAAGGCTTCCTGAAGCGGGCTCTGTGATCAGCCGTAGTGGGAGTGCAGGGCCCACAACAGGCTGATCACCACCACGAAGAGCACCGCGAAAAGCGCCCAGGCACGCATGACTGCCTGGTTCTCCGTGATTTCGGCGGGAGCTGCCTCGGGAGGCTGGCTAGGAGCGGCGGGCGGCGGTTGGGTCATTCCCGACTGTACCCCGCGCCGAGGCGGCCGGGGCGAGCTTTGCAGAAGCGTCCATCCGCGACATCGCCCACATGATGCCGGCCGCCACGAGGTTGGCGCCCACGCTGGACAGGATCGGCAGCATGTAGCTGCGGCTGATGTCGAAGGCAAAGCCCGCGGCGGCGGGGCCGACCAGCGTGCCGAAGGCCACGCTGGTGTAGAGCACCCCGATGATCGCGCCGATGTTGCGGCCGCCGAAGTAGTCCATGACCAGCGCCGGCAGCAGCGCGACGAAACCGCCGTAGAACGCGCCGTAGAAGAACGCGAACACGGCCAGCCCCGGGAAGCCGCTGGACGCCGCCCACACGAGCAGCGACAGGGCCATGCCCGTCGACATCAGCAGCATGGTCTGCGCACGCCCCATGCGGTCGGCCAGCCCACCGAGAAAGAATCGCCCGGCCGTGCTGCCGACGCCGATGGCGCCCAGCAGCAGCACCGCGGAGGCGTTGGGCACGCCGTGGTCCAGGGCGTAGGGCACGAGGTGCACGAAGGGCACGAACAGGCCGAACGAGCTGATGAGGCAGGCCGCATACAGGCCGACGAAGCGCCGTGAGCGCACTGCATCGCGCACCGTGGAGCCTTCGGGCCCGGCCGAAGCGGCCAGCGGCTGCGGCGGATCGCCGTCGGGGCCGAGCCCCCGGTCGCGCGGGTCGTTTTCTATCAGCAGTGCCATGCCCACGCCCACCACCACCGCCAGCCCGCCGAGTGCCAGGTAGGCGTGCCGCCAGCCCAGGGTTTGGATGAACAGCGACGCCAGCGGCGGCATCACCAGCGTGCCCACGCCGATGCCGCTCACCGCCAGCCCCGACGCGAAGCCGCGCCGCCTGACGAACCAGCGCTGCACCGCGCCCAGCACCGGCACATACGACGCGCCAACCCCGAGGCCGACGCCAAGCCCGTAGGCCAGGTAGATCTGCGCGAGGCTCTGCGCCTGCCCCGCAACGGCCAGCCCCAGCCCGACCAGCACCATGCCGGCGACGGCCAGCCGCCGCGAACCCCAGCGGTCGGCCAGCGGCCCGCTCAGCACGCCCAGGCCGAAGTAGAGAAAGCCCGCCAGCGAGAACACCAGCGACACCGAGCCGCGCGAGGCGCCGAAGTCTTTCTGCAGCGATTCGAGAAAGGCGCTGAAGGTGTAGGCGCTGCCGAAGCCGACCAAGGTCACGGCGAAGGCGCCCGCGACCACCAGCCAGCCTCGGAAGAGGCCCCCGTTGCTCAACGGATGGCCTCCATTGGATGGATCAGAATATTTGAATTCATAGTTGCGAGTGGCGAATCAGATCGGTTTTCTTCTTTCCCTGCGTGTGCCAATATTCCTGCTTCGAGGCCCGCTTCGCAAACCAGAATTTCTGACCGGTTCGGATCAGATTAGCTAAACCATGGAGCATCAACTCCCACCGCTCAACGCTCTTCGCGCCTTCGAGGCTGCCGCACGCCATCTCTCGGTGAAGAACGCCGCGGACGAACTGTGCGTGACGCCGGGTGCCGTGAGCCAGCTCGTCAAGACGCTGGAGCTGCACCTCGGCGTGGAGCTGTTTCGCCGCGTCAACCGCGGCATCTTCCTGACCGATGCGGGCCAGGCCTACCTGCCACCGGTGCGCAATGCCTTCAGGCAGATCAGCGACGCCACGCAAAAGGTGGCCGTGCCTGCGGACACCGGCCTGCTCACCGTGAGCACCACGCCGTTCTTCGCTGCCGTCTGGCTCGTACCGCACCTCAAGTCATTTCAGAAAGCGCATCCCGGTATCGACCTGCAGGTGCGGGCCAGCAACACGCTCGCCGATTTCTCGCGCGACGGCATCGATGTGGCCGTCCGCCACGGCATGGGCCGGTACCCCGGGCTTGCCAGCCAGCGCGTGCTCACGGTCGAGATGGTTGCCGTCGCCGCGCCCGCGCTGGTCGCCGAGCACGGCAAGCCGAAGAAGCCGGCCGACCTGCTGCAATGGCCGCGCGTGAACGACGCGGAACGCAAGGGTTGGCACATGTGGTTCGAGGCACAGGGCGTTGCTGACACCGGCCCGGCCCGCGGGCCGTCGTTCGACGATGCGGGGCTGCTGGTGGGCGCGGTGCAGGCGGGGCAGGGCGTCGGCTTGCTGCCCGCGGCCCTGGTGGCGAACGACGTCGCAGAAGGCCGGCTGGTGCGGCTCTTCAGGGCCGCATGGCTGGAAGACTTCGCCTATTACCTCGTGTACCCGCAGGCCAGCCACGATCGGCCGAAGGTGGCGGCCTTCCGCGCCTGGATCGGCGAGGCGATGCGCCGCGGTCAGACGGCGGCGAGAAAGTCGCCGGCGTCCCCGCCTTCGCATTTCCAGTCGGCAAAGACACCGACGAGGCTGCAATTGGTGCAGCGGCAGCCGAGGTAGTACCAGCGCACGTCGGTGCTGTCGGCATGGAGTGCTACGCCCGAGAGCAGCTCGAAGGCTTCGGCGCCGCAGACGCACTCGTGGTTCTCGAACTCGGCTTCGTCTGCGTATTCGGCGCTGTCGCCCATCAGGTGAACGTTGCCGCAGGCCGTGCAGGTGCGCCGCGCCGCGCCCGTGTCTTCGTCGGTCTCGAACTTGAAGACGCGTCGACCGCAGCTGCATGCCGATGCCGCGAACCGCGTGGCGGGGTAGGCGTTGGCCTGGCTGTAGCGCTGCATTTCGGCCTGGGTGTCTTCCGGACCATCGCCGTACCAGTAGCGGCCCTTTTTCTTCAGAGCCATCGGGTCTTCCTGTCCTCGAGTGTGGATGCGAAGTCGCGATTCTGCAGTGCCATTGCTACAGCAGCTCGATCCCCGGCAGGCTCTTGAAGCAACTCTCGCGCGTGATGCGCACGAAGTCCGCCAGCCATGGCTGCCCCGACGTGCCCCGCGTGCACGCCATGTAGAGCCGCCCCGTCAGCCCTTTGCTGCCCACGCGGCGTGCCGTGACGTAGCCGCGGTCGAGGTAGTTCTGTACCGCCCACAGCGGCAGCGTCGCCACGCCGCGCCCGCTCGCCACCAGTTGCAGCATCGCCACCGTGAGCTCGGTGGTGCGGCGGTGCGCGGGCTCCACGCCCGCCGGCGCCAGCACCTGCCGCACGATGTCGAGCATGTCGTCGGGCACGGGATAGGTGATGAGCGTCTGGTTGGCGAAGTGGCGCGCCGTCAGATACGCCTTGGCTGTCAGCGGATGGTCGTTGGCCAGCAGCGCCATGATCTCGAAGCGAAACAGCGCGTGGTAGTCGACGGTTTCGTCGGGGTCTTCCTCGGACACGATCGCCACCTCGGCGCGGTTCTGCAGCACCAGCGCGATCGGGTCGGGGTGAAAGCCGGAGACGATGTCGAGCTCGATCTCGGGCCAGCGCTGGCGGAACGCGTCCATCGCCGGCATCAGCCAGTCGAAGCAGGTGTGGCACTCGACCACGATGCGCAGCTGCCCGCTGCGCCCCAGCGCGAACCGGGCCACGTCGCGCTCGGCTTCCTCGATGAGCGGTAGGGCGGTGTCGGCCAGCTGCAGCAACCGCAGGCCGGTGGTGCTGAACTGGGGCGGCACCGACTTGCGTTCGAACAGCTGCGCGCCGTAGCGGTCCTCGAGCAGCTTGATCTGGTGCGACAGCGCCGATTGCGTGAGGTTGAGCAACTGCGCTGCGCGCACCAGGCTGCCGGTGTCGCGCAGCGCAATGAGTGTGCGCAGGTGGCGTATTTCGAGGGTCGACTGCGACATGAAAATTATTCAATCGAATGGGCAAAAGGTTTCGTTTGAATCATATGCCCCAAACGCCGACCATTGCAGGCTCCCAAGATCAGCGATTACTACCTGCAAATGACCACCCGTATCCACACCCTCGGCTTTCCGCGCATGGGCGCCCACCGGGAACTCAAGTTCGCCCTCGAAAAGCACTGGCGCGGCGAGATCGATCGCGCCTCGCTCGAAGCGGTCGGCGAAGAACTGCGCGCGCGCCACTGGCAGGCCCAGCGCGATGCGGGACTCGACTTCGTGACGGTCGGCGACTTTGCATACTACGACCACGTGGCCAACCATATCCAGCTGCTCGGCTGCGAGCCGTCGCGCTTCGGCTTTCATGGCGGCGAACCCGAACTTTCGCGTTACTTCACGATGGCGCGCGGCGTGGAAAGCGAAGCCGGCCACGTGCACGACGACAGCTGCAACCACGCCGAAGGCACTTTCGCGCTGGAAATGACCAAGTGGTTCGACACCAACTACCACTACCTCGTGCCCGAGTTCGATGCGGCCACGCAGTTCAAGCTCGTGTCGACGCGCCTGTTCGACGAAGTGGCGCAGGCGCAGCAGGCCGGGCACGCGGTCAAGGCCGTGCTGCTCGGGCCACTGAGCTTCCTGTACCTCGGCAAGGAAAAAGAAGCCGGCTTCGACCGCTTCTCGCTGCTCGACTCGCTTCTGCCCGTCTATGAACAAGTGCTCCGGCGGTTGAAGCAGCAGGGCGTGGAATGGGTGCAGATCGACGAGCCCATCCTCGGCCTCGACCTGCCCGACGCGTGGCGCAACGCCTTCGAGCGCGCCTACTGGCAACTGGCCCGCAGCGCGCCGAAGCTGGTGCTGGCCACGTACTTCTCGCCGCTGTCGGACAACCTGCGCCTGGCCTGCCAGCTGCCGGTGGCGGGCCTGCACGTGGACGCCGTGCGTGCGCCGCAGGAACTGACGGGCGTGGCCGACTGGCTGCCGGCGCACAAGGTGCTGTCTGTCGGCGTGGTCGATGGCCGCAACATCTGGCGTACCGACGTCGATGCCGCGCTGGCCAAGCTCAGGCCAGTGGCGGAGAAGCACCAGGGCGAGCTGTGGATCGCGCCTTCGTGTTCGCTGCTGCATGTGCCTTTCAACCTCGAGGCCGAGACGAAGCTCGACACCGAGCTCAAGTCGTGGCTCGCCTTCGCCATCGAGAAGCTCGACGAGCTGCGCGTGCTGCGCGCGGCCATCGACGGCGATGAAGCCTCGGTCGCAACCGAACTGGTGGCCGCCCGCGCGGCAGTGTCGGCACGCCGCGCCAGTCCGCGGGTGCACCGCGCCGACGTGGCCCTGCGCCTGGCGCGCAGCGTGGCCGGCGACGACAGCCGCGTGTCGGTCTTTGCGCTGCGCCAACCGGTGCAGCGCACGCGCTTCGCCTTGCCGGTGCTGCCGACCACCACCATCGGCTCGTTCCCGCAGACGCCGGACATCCGCGCCGCGCGCGCCGCCTTCAAGCGCGGCGAGCTCGACGCCGCCGGCTACCGCGAGAAGATGCGCGCCGAGATCGCACTCGCCGTGCGCAAGCAGGAGGAACTGGGCATCGACGTGCTGGTGCATGGCGAAGCCGAGCGCAATGACATGGTCGAGTACTTCGGCGAGCAGCTCGACGGCTTCGCCTTCAGCGCCAACGGCTGGGTGCAGTCGTACGGCTCGCGCTGCGTGAAGCCGCCGGTGATCTTCGGCGACGTGGCGCGCCCGGCGGCGATGACGGTGGAGTGGAGCGCCTATGCGCAGAGCCTGACGAAGCTGCCGATGAAGGGCATGCTGACCGGCCCCGTCACCATCCTGCAGTGGTCTTTCGTGCGCGACGACCAGCCGCGCGCCACCACCTGCGAGCAGATTGCCTGGGCGATCCGCGACGAGGTGGTCGACCTCGAAGGCGCGGGCATCGGCATCATCCAGATCGACGAACCCGCGATTCGCGAAGGACTGCCGCTGCGCCGCGCCGGCTGGCCTGCGTACCTGAAATCGGCCACGCGCGCCTTCCGCATCAGCGCTTCAGGCGTGCGCGACGAGACGCAGATCCACACGCACATGTGCTATTCGGAGTTCAACGACATCCTGCCGGAGATCGCGGCAATGGACGCCGACGTGATCACCATCGAGACCAGCCGTTCCGACATGGAACTCCTGCGAGGTTTCGGCGGCGAAAACGATGCGGGTGGCTTCCGCTACCCGAACGAGATCGGCCCGGGCGTGTATGACATCCACTCGCCGCGCGTGCCCTCGGTCGACGAGATCGTGCGCCTGATGCGCAAGGCCGCGGGCGTGGTGCCGCACGAGAACCTCTGGATCAACCCCGACTGCGGCCTCAAGACCCGCGGCTGGCCCGAGACCGAGGCGGCGCTGTCGAACATGGTGGCCGCAGCGAAGCTGCTGCGAAAGGAACTGGTTCCCGCTTGAGGTGAGGAGGGGCAATGCGGGCGCGCCAATAATGGCGGCATGCTTTGCCCAGACCGTCTCTTCCCGTTCCGTTTCTCCCTGTTGCTCCTGTTGCTCCTGGCCCCCGTGATGGGCTGGGCGCAGAACCGCGCGGAAGCGCTGCTGCAGTTCGAAGGCGTGCAGGCGCGCTATGAAGCGTCCTATGCGCCCGGTGCCGTCGCGCGTGGTGCGAGGGAACTGCTGGAGCCCGATGACCAGGCCATTGCCGACAAGGCACTCAAGGCGCTGGACACTGCCGCCGGCCGTGCGTTCAACACCAGGGCCTCCGTGGCCGCGATCCAGCAGGAAGTAGCGTTGGCCGGCAACGGCGGTGCCGCTCCCGGCCCGCAGGTGCTGGCCGCCGTGGCGCATCTCGTGAAACTGCGCACAGACTACGCCGCCATGACCGAGGCCGGCAAGGCCGAGTTCTTCAGCCGCGAGCGCGCCAAGCCCGCCGATGCGGCCCGCACCGAACTGCTCGAACGCATGGCCGTGGCAGAGGTGCGCGAGATCGACTTCTCGAGCCAGTTGCTGATGAGTGCGGTGGTCAAGCAGCTCGCGCGCGGCAATGGCGGCCAGCTCAGCTCGCTGCCGGACCGCACCCTGGACATGGCACTCGACACGCTGTGGTCGCGCGGCGTAACGTCGACGCGCCCACGCAACCTGATGATCGTGGCGCGCGAATTCGAGAAGCAGGTGACGCAGGCACAGCTCGCCGCGCTGCCCGATGCGGACGTGGCCGCATTGCTGGCCTGGCGCAACGACCCCCAGGCTGCAGCCGAGCGCGAGGCCCTGGTGGGCACCTACCGCGCAGAGGTCAAGGGGAGCGGCGCGGTCGCGCTCCGGACGCTGGTGCGCGCCTGGCCGCGCTCCTGATCGCGCCTGCCGCCGGTGCTGCCGCATAGGGCATGAACCGGCTCTGGTTCTCGTCCACGGCCAGCGGCCGGCCCACGAACGGAAACGCGCGCTGCGGGCAGGTCTCGCGTTCGCACACCTTGCAGCCCGCGCCGATGGGCGTGGGCACGTCGGGGTCGCGCAGGTCCATGCCCTTCGAATAGACCAGCTGCGTGGCATGGCTGATGTCGCAGCCCAGCCCGATCGAGAAGGTCTTGTTGGGCGAACCGTAGCCGCGGTAGCCGTGCGACACCGTGCGCGCGATCCAGAGGTAGGCGCGCCCGTCGGGCATGCGCGCGAGCTGCGTGAGTACGCGCCCGGGCTGCGCGAAGGCCTCGTACACGTTCCACAGCGGGCAGGTGCCGCCCGTCTTCGAGAAGTGGAAATGCGTGGCCGACTGCCGCTTCGAGATGTTGCCCGCGCGGTCGACACGGATCAGGAAGAAGGGCACGCCGCGCGCATCGGGCCGCTGCAGCGAGCTCAGGCGGTGGCAGATGGTCTCGAAGCCCACACCAAAGCGGCGCGCCAGCTGGTCGATGTCGTAGCGCAGCAGCTCGGCGGTTTCGAGGAACTCGCCGTAGGGCAGCAGAAGCGCCGCGGCGAAGTAGTTGGCCAGGCCGATGCGCGTGAGCGAACGGGCCGTATCGCTGGACAGCGGCGCGGTCGCCACCAGCTCTTCGAGTATGTCGCGGAGCTCCAGGAAGGCGAGCTGCGTGGCGAGCTGGAATGCATGCTGCCCGGGCTCCAGGTGAGGCGAGAGCCGCAGCACGCGCGAGGCCGGGTCGTAGCGCCGCAGCGCACCGGCTTCACCATCTTCGGCGGGCACCACCTGCACGCCGTGCGCTTCGAGCAGCCGGCGCGCGAGGCGGTCGCCGGGGTTGCCTTCGCGCAGGCGCCATTGCGCAGCGAAGGCTTCGGCCGCATCGTCGAGCGGCGCAATGTGGTTCTGATGCGCGAAGAAGAAGTCGCGCACTTCCTCGAAGGGCATGGGCCGCGCCTGCGGCAAGCGTGCGAGATCGCCACGGCCGTCACCCAGTTCGGCCGCCAACGCTTCGAGCCGTTCCATCGCATCGCGGTGGCGCTGGTGCAGGGCCACCAGCGCGCGGCCCACGGCCGGCATCTGCGTGGCCACTTCGCGCAGTTCGGCCAGCGCGACCGCGTCGCCGCCCGGGTTGTCGGCCAATGCCTCACGCAGGCTGGCGATGAGCCGCGCTTCCTCGTCTTCCGAGAAGGCCTGGATGTCGACGCCCAGCGCGGCATGCAGGCGCAGCAGCACCGGCACCGTGAGCGGCCGCTGGTTCTGCTCGATCTGGTTCAGGTAGCTGGGCGACAGGCCCAGCTGCTGCGCGAGCGCGAGCTGGCTCAGGCCGCGCTCCTCGCGCAGGCTTCGCAGCCGCACGCCCATGAAGGTCTTTTTCATCGTCTGTGTCCGTTGTTCGCAAGATTCGCAAACTTGATCGCGTTTCCTTCGCAATCATTCGCCAATTCAGTTCTTCATTATGGACACGAACTTGCGTAAATTGCGAATCATGCAAGGCACTCGCGGTTCGGTCCGTCTCATCGAGGTGGTGTTCCCGGAACACACCAACCACTACGGCACGCTGTTCGGCGGCCAGGCGCTGCAGCTGATGTCGAAGGCTGCCTTCCTGGGCGGCCGGAGCTTCGTGCGCGGCGACGTGGTGATGGCGCGCTGCGGCGAGGTGCTGTTCCATGCGCCGGTGCGCCTGGGCAGCACGCTGGTGCTCGACACGCACGTCTCGCGCGCCGGCCGCAGCTCGCTCACGGTGTGCGTGCGCGGCTGCGTGCAGGACGTGGCTACCGAGGCGCTTGCATGCGTGCTCGAGGGCGAGTTCGAGATGGTGGCGGTCGACGCCGCCGGACGCCCGAGGCGCATGGCACGCCTCGCCGAAGCAATTTCCGAGGAGATCGTATGACCACCGACACCGCAAGCCCCACCGGCTTCAAGCCAAAGAAATCCGTCGCGCTCTCGGGCGTGGCCGCGGGCAACACCGCGCTGTGCACCGTGGGGCGAACGGGCAACGACCTGCACTACCGCGGCTACGACATCCTCGACATTGCCGACGTCTGCGAGTTCGAGGAAATCGCGCACCTGCTGGTGCACGGCAAGCTGCCCAGCAGCGCCGAGCTGCGCGCCTACAAGGGCCGGCTGAAGGCGATGCGCGGCCTGCCCGCGAGCGTGAAGGAAGCGCTGGAGCGCCTGCCCGCCAGTGCGCATCCGATGGACGTGATGCGTACCGGCGTCTCTGCGCTCGGCTGCGTGCTGCCCGAGAAGGACGACCACTCGCTGCCCGGCGCGCGCGACATCGCCGACCGGCTGATGGCATCGCTCGGCTCGATGCTGCTGTACTGGTATCACTGGTCGACGCAGGGGCGGCGCATCGAGGTGGAGACCGACGACGACTCCATCGGTGCGCACTTCCTGCACCTGCTGCACGGCCGCGCACCCTCGGCGAGCTGGGAGCGCGCGATGCACACCTCGCTCAATCTCTATGCGGAGCACGAGTTCAACGCCTCGACCTTCACCGCGCGCGTGGTGGCGGGCACGGGCTCCGACGTGTACTCGGCCATCACCGGCGCCATTGGCGCGCTGCGCGGGCCCAAACATGGCGGCGCCAACGAGGTCGCCTTCGAGATCCAGAAGCGCTACGACACTCCCGATGAGGCCGAGGCCGACATCCGTCGCCGCGTCGAGGCGAAGGAAGTGGTCATCGGCTTCGGCCACCCGGTCTACACCGTGTCGGACCCGCGCAACGTGGTCATCAAGCGCGTGGCGAAGCAGCTGTCGGAGGAGGCCGGTTCCACCCGCATGTACGACATTGCCGAGCGGCTCGAAAAGGTGATGTGGGACGCGAAGAAGATGTTCCCCAACCTCGACTGGTTCAGCGCCGTGAGTTATCACATGCTGGGCGTGCCGACCGCAATGTTCACGCCGCTGTTCGTCATTGCGCGCACCAGCGGCTGGGCCGCGCACATCATCGAGCAGCGGCAGGACAACAAGATCATCCGCCCGAGCGCCAACTACACCGGTCCCGAAGACCAGGCCTTCGTTCCCATCGCCAACCGCTGAAAGCCTCTTTCTCCATGTCCGCACACATCAGCAACATCCGCCCCGAACCCGACCAGGTGCTGGTCGACATCGTCGACTACGTGCTTGCCCACCAGCAGATCACGAGCGCGCTGGCGTACGAAACCGCGCGCCACTGCCTGATCGACACGCTCGGCTGCGGCCTCGAGGCGCTCGAGTACCCGGCCTGCACCAAGCTGCTCGGCCCGATCGTGCCGGGCACGGTGGTGCCGAACGGCGCGAAGGTGCCGGGCACGCCGTACCAGCTCGATCCGGTGCAGGCCGCCTTCAACATCGGCACGATGATCCGCTGGCTCGACTTCAACGACACGTGGCTTGCGGCGGAGTGGGGCCATCCGAGCGACAACCTCGGTGGCATCCTCGCCACGGCCGACTGGCTCAGCCGCAACGCCGTGGCTGCCGGGCGCAAGCCGCTGACCATGCGTGACGTGCTCACCGGGATGATCCAGGCGCACGAGATCCAGGGCTGCCTCGCGCTGGAGAACTCGTTCAACAAGGTCGGGCTTGATCACGTGGTGCTGGTCAAGGTGGCATCGACGGCCGTGGTGGCGCGCCTGCTGGGGCTGACGCGCGACGAGATCGTCAACGCCGTGTCGCTCGCATGGGTCGATGGCCAGAGCCTGCGCACGTACCGCCATGCGCCCAATACCGGCAGCCGCAAGAGCTGGGCGGCGGGCGACGCGACCAGCCGCGCGGTGCGCCTCGCGCTGATCGCGAAGACGGGCGAGATGGGCTACCCGGGCGTGCTCAGCGCCAAGACCTGGGGCTTCTACGACGTGCTTTTCAAGGGGCAATCCTTCAAGTTTCAACGCCCGTACGGCAGCTACGTGATGGAGAACGTGCTCTTCAAGATCAGCTTCCCGGCCGAGTTCCACAGCCAGACGGCGGTGGAGGCTGGCATGGCGCTGCATGCGCAGTTGCACAAGATCGACAAGACCGTGGACGACATCGAGCGGGTGACCATCCGCACGCACGAGGCCTGCATCCGCATCATCGACAAGCAGGGCCCGCTGAACAACCCGGCCGACCGCGACCACTGCATCCAGTACATGGTGGCGGTGCCGATGATCTTCGGCCGCCTCGCTGCCGGCGACTACGAGGACAGCGTGGCGAACGACCCGCGCATCGACGCGCTGCGCGACAGGATCGTGTGCGTGGAAGATCCCCGCTTCACCGCCGACTACCACGACCCCGAAAAGCGCAGCATCGCGAACGCGCTGACGGTGGCGTTCAAGGACGGCACGAGCCTTGCCGAAGTGGTGGTCGAGTACCCCATCGGCCACAAGCGCCGCCGCGGCGACGGCATTCCGCTGCTCGAAGCCAAGTTCCGCACCAACCTTGCGCGCCGCTTCGCGCAGAAGCAGCAGCAGGCCATCCTCGATGTGTCGCTCGATGCGAGGAAGCTCGAGGCGATGCCGGTGCACGAGTACGTCGACCTGTACGCGGCCTGAACCATGCGGGCGAACAACGAATCCCCGAAGAAGGTATTGCGCCGCCTGGCCGAGGCGCGCCGCGGCGTGCTGGTGCCGGGTGCGTTCAATGCGATGTCGGCCCGCGTGATCGAAGACCTCGGCTTCGAGGCGATCTACGTCACCGGCGCGGGCGTCACCAACATGCACCTTGGCCTGCCCGACCAGGCCTTCATGGGCCTGCACGAGATCGCCGAGCACACGGCGCGCATCCGCGACGCGGTGAGCCTGCCGCTGCTGGTCGATGCCGACACCGGCTTCGGCAATGCGCTCAACGTGCGGCACACGGTGCGTGTGCTCGAGCGGGCAGGGGCCGACTGCATCCAGCTCGAAGACCAGGTGAGCCCCAAGCGCTGCGGCCATTTCGCGGGCAAGGCTGTGATCGAGACAGGCGAGATGCTCGGCAAGATCAAGGCCGCGGTCGATGCGCGGCAGGACGGCGATCTGCTCGTCATGGCCCGCACCGATGCGGCGGCAGTGCATGGCTTCGAGGCCGCCATCGAGCGCGCGCAGAAGTTCGGCGAAGCCGGCGCCGACATCCTCTTCGTCGAGGCCGTGACGCTGGCCGAAGAAGTGCGCACCATGCCGCAGCGCCTCGGCAAGCCGCAGCTCATGAACATGGTGATCGGCGGCAGGACGCCAACCTTCGGCGCGCAGGAACTGGGCGCGCTGGGCTATGGCTTCGTGCTCTACGCCAATGCCGCGTTGCAGGGCGCGGTGGCTGGCATGCAACGTGCGTTGACCGTTCTGCGCGATACCCGGCGGCTGGATGAAGACCCGGCACTGGTAGCACCTTTTGCTGAAAGGCAGCGCCTGGTCGGCAAGCCATTGCTTGATGAGCTAGAGAAAAAGTACACGAATTAGCCGCGGTTTTGACGGCGAAGAAGGCGGTTGAGTTAGCTTCGTCAGAAAGTTCCTCGTCATTGTTTCGATTTCATGAACACTGCGATTCGGTTGCATAGGGGTTTGCCCTAGTAATCGTGATGCACACTTGAGGCACCCAAAGGCCCAATGAATAAGGAATTGAAATGAAGACCTCGAACATCCTCGCCGCCGCCGCCCTGTCCCTGCTCGCCGCTGCTGGCGCTCACGCAGAAAGCTACGAAGGCGTGCAGCCCCTGACTTCCGGCTACAGCCGCGCCGACGTGGCGCCCCAGGCAGTTGCTGCGGCCCGCGCCGGCAATGCATATGGCGACAACGACGGCGCTGCTTCGACCGCAACGCCCGCGCTGACTGCTTCGGCCGACCGCGCCGCCGTCCGCAATGAAGCTGTTGCCGCTGCACATGCACCGGGCCAGAACCTGCGCCCCGAAACCTTCGCCGGCAGCGTGATCCCCGCGCAAGCGAAGGGCCTGGCCTTCACGCGCCAAGCCGGCCTGTAAATTGTCGCGGCGCAAGCCGCTTCACTTAGCAGCCAGACAAAACCGGACCATGCGAAAGCGTGGCCCGGTTTTTTTATTGCGTCATTTCAGCTTGGCCTCGTGCCGATGGCAGTCGTGCGCATGGTCGTCCACGATGCCCGTGGCCTGCATCCACGCGTAGACGATGACGGGGCCGACGAATTTGAAGCCGCGCTTCTTGAGCGCAGCCGAAATGTCTTCCGACAGCGGCGTCTTCACGGGCACGCTGCCCGTGCGGTTGACGATGGGCTTGCCGCCAGCCATGCCCCAGATGAATTCCGAGAAGTCTTCGCCCGCCGCCTGCATCGCAAGGTAGGCGCGCGCATTGCCGATGGTGGCTTCGATCTTCGAGCGCGAGCGCACGATGCCGACGTCCTGCATGAGCCGTTCGACATCGGCCTCGGTGAACTTGACGATCTTCTCCGGCACGAAGCCCTTGAAGGCCTTGCGGAACGCATCGCGCTTGCGCAGGATGGTGAGCCACGAGAGACCGGCCTAGAAGCCGTCGAGCATCAGCTTTTCCCACAGCGCACGGCTGTCGCGCTCGGGAACGCCCCATTCGGCGTCGTGGTAGGCGGCCAGCAGCGGGTCGGTCTGGGCCCATGCGCAGCGGATCTTGGCGTTGCTGTTGTTCATCGTTCGGTATTTCGCTCGGCTATCGTCGGGAATGTTTTTCAGAATGAGGAGGTCACCCTGATGCAGCATTTTCGATTTTCATTGTCGGCCCTGTCGATGGTCGTGCTCGGCCTTGGTGCGAGCGTGCACGCCGAAGCACTCAGGAAGCCCCAGCTCGATCAGCTCGCCGCCGCATGGCAAGCCGGCAAGGCCCCGGCCGATTTCAATGCCTTCCTCGCGCAGGCAGCCAGGAGCAACCCCGCGCTGCAAGCCAACGTGGCCGCCTATCGCGCGAAGAAACCGCTGGCCGGGGACGACCTCGTCAACATCGCGCGCCTGCTCGGCTTGTACAACCGCCTGCAGAACCAGCAGGCCGTGATCGCGAGCATCGGCACCATGGTGGCGATTCCGACGGTGCGCAACGTGCAGGTTCCGCCCCACGAGAGCGCACCGATCATCGAGTTCGGCAAGCTGGTCGAGAAGATGGCGGGCGACTTCGGCCTTGCCTACCGCAATGTCGACAACCGCATCTTCGAAGTCAGCCTCAAGGGCAAGGGTACGGAAGAATTCGGCATCCTCACGCATGCCGATGTGGTGCCTGCGGTGCTGTCCGAATGGGTGCTCGACGACGGCACGCGGCTCGACCCGTTCAAGATGACCCGCGTGGGCGACTTCCTCTACGGCCGCGGCACCATCGACGACAAGGGCTCCATCGCCGCCGTGCTCTACGCGATGAAGGCCGTGAAGGACAGCGGCCTGCCCATCGAGCGAAGCATCCGCCTGATGATCGAGACCACCGAGGAAACCGGTGGCGACGCCATGCAGTACTACCGCGCGAAGACGCAGCTGCCGGCCTACAACATCGTGCTCGACAGCAAGTACCCGGCCGTGGTGGCGGAGAAGGGCTCGGGCGCGCTGAAGGTGCTGTTCCCGGCGGAAACGGCCGATGGCGCATCGACGGCGATCACGGCCATGGCCGGCGCCGCATCGGCCAACGCGATCTCGCAGACGGCAACCGCCACGCTCAAAGGCGGCGACCTTGCAGGCGTGCTCGCAAAGCTCGAAGCAGCAAAGCCGGCCTTCCTGCAGAAGTACGAAGCGCAGGGCGGCAAGTTCGCCATCGACATCGCACGCGGCGCCGACAGCATCGAGCTCAAGGTGACAGGCGTCTCGGCGCACGGCTCGCGCCCGGAGGAAGGCGTCAACCCGCTACCGCGCCTTGCACTGTTCCTGGAGGAGTCCGGCGTGCCGCTGGCCGCCAACCAGTACCTGAAGGCCGCGAAGTACATCGACGCGCTCTACGGCACCGGCTACCTCGGCGAGAAGATGGGCCTGGGCTACACCGACGATTTCATGGGCCCGCTGACCTTGTCGCCGAATCTCGTGCGCATGGGCAACGATGGCAGGCTGGAGGTCACGGTCAACGTGCGCATGCCGCGCGGCCGCACGCCCGATGAACTGAAGGCGCAGGTCACCTCGAAGGTCAACGCCTGGGCGAGCGCGAACAACGTGAAGCTCGATGTGGTCTACGACCAGGGCAACTGGATGGCGCGCGACCCCAAGGGCGCATGGCTGTCGACGCTGCTCGACATCTACGGTGACACCACCGGCCTTGAAGCCAAGCCCGTGCCCACGGCCGGCAGCACCACCGCGAAGCTGATGCCCAACGCCATCAACTTCGGTCCCGCCATGCCAGGCAAGAAGTACACGGCGCACAACGCCAAGGAATACAAGGAAGTGCCCGACCTCGACGCCGACATGCAGATGTTCACCGAGATGCTGGTGCGCATCGGCAACCTGCAGCAGATGCAGTAGCGTCAGCGCAGGCCGTGTGCCTGCAGCACGGCCTTGAGCCGCCGCACTTCGTGCTCCAGGTCGAGGATCAGCGCGGCGGCATCGAGCCCCACGCCGAAGTCGCGCTCCAGCCGGCGCACTTCGAGCGCGTGCTGCAGGTCTTCGCTGGAAAATTGCCAGCGCTCGGGCTGGGTCTCGGCCGTTTCGATCTGCAGGATGCCGACCTCGACCAGTTGCACGACCCAGGCGGTGTCGGCGCCGACGGCGTGCGCCAGTTCGCTCGCCGCGAGCGGCTGCGAGGCGCTGATGGCGGTGGCGGTCGTAAGGGTGAAGTTCACCATGCTCAGACTCCCAGATGCTGGCGTGGGTGGAACGATGCCGTGGCTTGCGCCAGCTGCTCGTAGGCCTTGCGCGCATCGTCGCTGTCGGCCGGCGGCAGGGCGATGTCGAGCAGCAGGTACAGGTCGCCGGGCGTCTTGCCCGCGAGGCCCCGGCCCTTGAGCCGCAGCTTCAGGCCGTTGCGCGCATTGCGCGGCACGGTCACCTCGACCACGCCGCCGGTCGGCGTCGGCACCTGCACCTGCGTGCCCAGTGCCGCCTCGGTGGGTGTGACGGGCAGCGTCATGTACAGGTCGCGCTCTTCCACGCGGTACAGCTTGTGCGGCGCAATGCGCACTTCGAGATACAGGTCGCCCGGCGGCTCGCCGCCGTGGCCGGGCATGCCTTGCCCCGCGAGGCGGATGAACTGGCCCGGGTGCACGCCCGGCGGGATCTTCACGCTGAGCGTGCGGTTCTGCCACTGCGGGTGGCCCTGCGCGTCGACGGTCTGGGCGCGCAGCGTGATCTCGCGCTCGGCGCCGTTGAGCGCGTCCTCGAGTGCAATCTCGATGGCCGCATGGTGGTCTTCGCCGCGCGCCTTGTAGTTCCGCCGCGCCGCGTCGCGCCGCTCGGCCTCGCCGAACAGCGACGAGAAAAACTCGCTGAAGTCCGCGTGGTCGGCCGGGCCCTGGCGCGGGCCGCGGTGGAACTCGAAGCCCTGGTCCCAGCCCGGCGGCGGCTGGAAGCCGCCCTCGGGGTGGCCGCCGCGTGCGACACGGTCGGCCAGCGCGTCGTAGGCCGCGCGCTTTTCCTTGTCGCCCAGCACGTCCTTGGCCTCGTTGATGTCGCGCATGCGCTGCTCGGCGTCGGACTCCTTGCTGACGTCGGGGTGGTACTTGCGGGCGAGCTTGCGGTAGGCCTTGCGCACTTCGTCGTCGGACGCGGTGCGGTCGACGCCCAGTGCGCTGTAGTAGTCCTTGAATTCCATGGTGTGTGGCAGTTCGTTGTGTGGACGGCATCAGGGCCCGGGGCGCCGGGGTTGGTTAAGCCAGGGCTG
This sequence comes from Variovorax sp. Varisp36, assembly GCF_047304235.1. Taxonomy (NCBI): domain Bacteria; kingdom Pseudomonadati; phylum Pseudomonadota; class Betaproteobacteria; order Burkholderiales; family Comamonadaceae; genus Variovorax; species Variovorax sp. Varisp36. Next base: position 153,906 of record NZ_JBGLYU010000002.1, on the reverse strand, counting down.
CGTTTCCGTCGGTTTGCCGCAGCAGCGGCGTTACGCCCCATGTGGGGCCTGTGCGCTCGAAACGCAATGGCTGTGCGTTGCCGAGCAGGCCGAGGTCGATAGGTACACCCAGCAGTGCAGCCAGCGCATAGAGCGTGCCGCCGTGCGCCACCACCAGCACCGGGGCGGGCAGCCGCAGTGCCTCGTCGAGGGCGGCGCGCGTGCGCGCGACGAACTGCGTGAGCGTCTCGCCGCCCTCGGGCTCGCAGGCCCAGTCGATGTTGGCGGACGAGGTGCCGATCAGCGCGCCGAAGTTGCGCTCGCGCAGCGCTGCCTGCGCGGCCGGCACCAGTTTCAGCGCCGTGCCAACGGCGTGGGCGGTGTCGTTCGCGCGCCGCGCATCGCTGCACACGACGGTGCGGATGGGCTCGCCCGCCAGCAGCCCGGCAGCGCGCGCGGCCTGCTGCAGGCCGAGCTCGCTCAGGGGTTCGTCCACCGCCTGGAAGATGCGCTGCGCATTGCGCCCGGTCTGGCCATGGCGCAGGAAGTAGAAGTGATCGCAGTCGGGCGACAGCGGTTGCGTCTCGGCGATGCAGACGAGCTGATCGAGGCCGCCGGTGCCGATGTGAACGGACGTGGTTTGTGACATGGCGTGTCGCTTTCAGCCGAACTTCATGCCCTTGGGGCGGCCCTGCAGCCGGTTGACGTAGGCGTCGAGCTTGGGCCGGTTCAGGATGCCGCCGAACGCGCGGTGCCAGATGAGCATCGAGCCGATCATCACGTCGGCCGCGGTGAACTGCGCGCCGAACAGGTAGGGGCCATCGCCCAGTTCGCGCTCGACCGCGTCCTTGGCCGCCTCGAAGTCCGTCCAGCCGCGCGCTCTGTTGTTGCTGCGGATCTTCAGCAGGCTGTCGCCCATCGCAGGCTCCAGCTGCGAGGTCGAATAGACCATCAGCGACAGGTAGCGGCCACGATCCGGTGAACCGGGGAAAGGCGCGAGCCGCTTGCCGGGAAACTTCTCGGCGACGTACATACAGATGGCCGCGTTCTCGAAGACGCGCGTGCGGCCGTCGACCAGCGCCGGCAGCTTGCCCGCCGGGTTGATCTTCAGGAACTCGGGCGTCTTGTGGGCCTTGTCCTTGATGAGCGTGGTCACGATCTCGTAGTCGACGCCGGCTTCGTCAAGCATCCATCTGGCAACCTGCGAGCGGCTGTGCGGGTCGAAATACAGCTTCATCGTCATCGGCGTGTTTCCTTCGTGTTGAACGGTCAGAACTTGGGGATGCGCAGCGTCTTGCTGATCATGAGCGTGCCCGACAAGGCGAACAGCAACACCAGCGGATGCAGCTGCCACGGGCCGACGGCCCAGGCGGCGCCCCACAGTGCGTCGCCGATGCGGCCCTGCCAGGCCGCGTACGCCAGCACGCCCACCAGCACCACGCTGGTCGGGATGGGCGTGCCCTCGAAATACTTCACCTTGTCGGCGCCGGCCGACAGGGCTTCGGCCGTGACGTTGTAGCGCGCGAGCCGGCTCACGCCACAGCCCACAAAATAGATCAGGATCACGCAGTCCCAGCCGCCGCTCAGCCCGGCCGCGAAGCCGAGCGCGGCGGGCGCCACGCCGAACGAGATCACATCGGCGAGCGAGTCGAGCTCGCGCCCGAGGGCCGATTGAGTCTGGCGCCAGCGCGCGATGCGGCCGTCGAGCACGTCGAAGATGAAGGCGGCCGGCGCGAGCGCTGCCGCCCACAGGAACTGCGCGAGCGAATGGCTCGCCATGAAGGCCATCGCCAGGAACACCGCGCCCACTCCGCAGGCCGCATTGCCGAGCGTGAACGCATCGGCGAGGTGGAACCCCCGGATCATCGAAAAATGCTTGCGGGCTGGCGCGGTGGAAGGAGTGGTCATGAAAGAAGGGTTGGCAAACGGCGAATGGACCGCACCTTAACCGAAGCGCGCGGCGCTTCCTGTAGTCGCGGTCCGACGGACCGGCGGCGCTTTCGGGCCGCCGAAGCTCAGCTGCCGTGGTGCGCTTCGACAATCCGCGCGAAGCGCCCGAGCAGCCCGGCCGCCGCGTCGGTAGGGCCTACGCGCTCGCGCAGCGCGGCCGGATCGACGCCGGCGGAAGCCAGGTCGTCGGCCAGCAGGTCGATGTAGCCGCGCATGGCCTCGCCGTCGAACTCGGGGTGGAACTGCACGCCCCAGGCGTGCTTGCCGATGCGGAAGGCGTGCACCGGCTCGTGGTCGTTGCCGGCCAGCCGCACCGCGCCTTCGGGCAGGCGAAGCGCGCTCTGCCAGTGCACCACGTGCGCCGGAAACTGCGCGGGCAGGCCGCGCAACAGCGGGTCGGTGGCGGCCGCCTCTTCGAGGGTGACCGTGACGGTACCGACCTCCACGCCCGCCGGATGATTGCCTGCTTCGCCACCGAGCGCATGCGCGAGCAGCTGGTGGCCGTAGCAGATGCCGAGCACGGGCGTGTCGTGCGCCACCAGCTGCGCGAGCCACGCGGCGGTGGTTTCGCTCCAGGGCTCGCGGTGCGACACCATTGCGTGCGAGCCGGTCACCACCACGCCGGAGACCGCTTCCGCGTCGGGCAGTGTGTCGCCGCGGCGCGGGTCGATCACCAGGATCGGCAGCGCCTGCGTGTCCAGCCCGTCGGCAATCCAGTTCTCGAAGTCGCCGCGCTCTGCGCGAAGGGCTTCGAAAGTGCTTCCAACCTTGACGATGACCAGCGGATTCGGGGGCGTTTTTTCCATGCCCGCGATCATGCCGCAGACCGAAAGAGAGGTTTCGACGTGCGGTTTCAGCGCGAGGCTTCCCTGCTGTGCAGCAGGTCCATGAAGGCCCGGCCCACCGGCGAGGGCGACCGGCCCGCGCGCGTGATGAGCCCGATGGGCCGAGACATGGCCGGGCGCTGCAGCGGCACCGTCACCAGGTCGTCGTTGCGCGTGAGCTGCAGCGCCAGCCGCGGCAGCGCCGTGATGCCCAGACCCGCGGCCACCAGCGCGCCGGCTGCGGCCACGCTCGGGTACTCCAGCGCCGGCACCACCTGCAGCCCGCGCTGGAGAAAGGCCGCGTCGGTGATCGGGCGGATGCTGCTGCGAAAGCCGCTGGCAATGAAGGGCCGCGTCGCGAACACCGACCATGCCACCGTCGTCCGCGCCGCCAGCGGATCGTCGCGCCGGCACAGCAGCATGAACGGGTCGTCGATCAGGTGGCGGTACAGCATCGGTTCCTGAGGCCCGGGGCGCACGCTGATGCCGAAGTCGGCCCGGCCTTCGTCCACGGCCGAGCGCACCAGCTCCGCCGGCCCTTCGATCAGCGAGAACTCTACCTGCGGGTGGCTGCGGCGGAATTCCACGATCGCGTTCGGCAGCAGCGCCGCGCCCGTGGACGGCAGCGACGCAATGGTCAGGTGGCCGCTTCGGCCTTCGAGAAACTGCGACAGCTCGCTGAACGAGCTGTGAAAGTTCTCCAGGATGCGCAGCGCAATCGGCAGCAGCTCGCGCCCGGCGGGCGTGAGTTCCACGTGGCGCGTGTCGCGGTCGAACAGCCGCGCGCCGGCCAGGTCTTCGACGATGCGGATGGTGCGGCTCAGCGCAGGCTGCGACACATGCAGCGCGAGCGCGGCGGCGCGGAAGTTCGAGGTCTTCGCCACTTCGGCGAAGGCCTCCAGCTGCTGCAGCGTGATGTCGATTCGCACCGGCGCATCCCTTGTGGATTGATCCATCCAAGTTATCACAGATATAGAAATATTCGTCTTCCAAGATCAATGCGGGAAGCCCAGACTGGCGCCACTGAAACGAGACGACGGGCCTGGCAACAGGCGCGAGACATGCAAAAAATACTGGAAGGCATCCGGGTGCTCGAACTCGGACAGGTGCTGGCCGGGCCGTTCGCGGGGGCGATCCTCGCGGACCTGGGGGCTGACGTGGTCAAGCTCGAACGCACCGAGGGCGGCGACGACGCGCGCCACATGGGCCCCGCGTTCCGGCACGGCGACGCGCTCAACTTTCATGTGTTCAACCGGGGCAAGAAGTCGGTGGCCATCGACCTCAAGGGCGCCGACGGCATGGCGGTGTTCGAGCGGCTGGCGGGCGAGTCCGACATCCTGATCCACAACCTGCGCCCGGGCGTCACGCAATCGATGGGCATCGACGGACTGGCGTTGTGTGCGCGCCATCCGCGCCTCGTCTACTGCGAGATCTCCGCCTTCGGCCACGCCGGGCCGCTGGCCATGCAGCCGGGCTACGAGCCGCTGATACAGGCCTTCAGCGGGTTGTCGAGCATCAACGGCGGCCCCGAAGACCCGCCCCTGCGCACCGGCGCCTCGGTGTGCGACCAGGGCACCGGCATGTGGGCCGTGATCGGCGCGCTGGCGCTGCTGCAGCGGCGCCACGTCACCGGCAAGGGCGGCGTGGTGAGCGCCTCGCTGCTCGAGACGGCGCTGGTCTGGACCGGTCAGAAGGCCGACGCCTATGCCAACGAAGGCCGCCTGCCCGATCGCCACCGCTCGGGCCACCCGGGCTTCGTGCCCTACGAATCCTTCGACACCGCCGACGCGCCGCTGCTCGTGTGCTGCGGCAACGACCGGCTGTTCGCCAAGTTCGCACACGAACTCGGCCGCGGCGACTGGACCGGCGACGAGCGCTTTGCCACCAACCGCCAGCGGCTGCGCCACAAGGCGGCACTGTTCGAGCAGATCGTGCCGCTGCTGCGCGCACGCACCCGCGACGACTGGGCTGCGCGCTTCGCCGCGGCCGGCGTGCCCTGCGCGCCGGTGCACACCGTGCCCGAGGCCATCGCGCACCCGCAGGTCGAGGCACTGGGCATGCTGCAGGCCGTGCCGGGCGAAGACTTCAGGCTGACCGCGCTGCCGCTGTCGATCGACGGCGCGCGGCCGCGGCACCGCGCGGTGGCGCCGCGGCTGGGCCAGCACAACGCGGAGTTCGGCGCGCCCGCTATACCGCCACAGAAAGACCAGGGAGCCGCACATGTCTGATTTGCCGCGCCGCGTTCACTTGCACGAGGAAGGCCCGCGCGAGGGCTTCCAGATCGAGGTCGGCCCCATCGCGTCAGCCGACAAGGTGCGCCTCATCGAGGCGCTGGCAGAGACCGGGCTCGAAGAGGTGCAATGCGTGTCCTTCGTCAACCCCGAGCGCGTGCCCGGCATGGCCGACGCCGAACTGGTCGCCCAGTCGATCCGCAAGCGCGAAGGCGTGCGCTACTCGGGCCTGTGGCTCAACCTGCGCGGGATGCAGCGCGCCATGCGCACGCAGCTCGACATCGAAGGCACCATCGGCACCAGCGCGTCGGAGGCCTTTTCGGTGTGCAACAACGGCAAGGGCCTGGCCGCGCTGCGCGAGGCCCAGCGCGAAACGCTGGCGTTCTGCGTGGATCACGGCATTGCGGTCACGCGCGGCATCGTCACCACGGCCTTCGGCTGCAACCTCGAAGGCACGATCGCCCCGGCCACCGTGGTCGAGCGCGTGGCGCAGATGCTCGACACCATGACCGAGTTCGGCCTGCGCCTGCCGATATTGCGGCTGGCCGACACCGTGGGCTGGGCGCAGCCCAACGCCATTGCCGCGGTGGTGGGCGCCGTGCGCGAGCGCTGGCCCGGGCTGCGGCTGGGCCTGCACCTGCACGACACGCGCGGCACCGCCATGGCCAATGCATTGATGGGCCTGCAGATGGGCATCGACACCTTCGACAGCGCCTGCGCCGGCCTGGGCGGTTGCCCGTTCGCGGGCCACACCGGTGCGGCCGGCAACATCTGCACCGAAGACCTGGCCTTCATGTGCGAGGAGATGGGCATCGAGACCGGCGTGGACCTCGACGCGCTCATCGGCTGCGCGCAGCTGGCCGAAGACATCGTCGGCCACCCGCTGCCGGGCAAGCTCATGCGGGCCGGCACGCTGGGCCGGTTCCGGCACTGAGCGCTTGACGGCCCCCTTGCAAGCCGAAGAAAAAACATTCCACAGGAGACAACGACATGCCGACATTCTTCTCCCGACTCTGTGCCGCCTCGACGCTGTGCGCGGCCGTGCTGGCCGCCGGCCCGGTGCACGCGCAGCCGTACCCGAGCAAGCCCATCACCATCGTCGTGCCCTTCGGCGCCGGCAGCGGCACCGACCAGCAGGCGCGCAGCATGGCGCAGGCGCTGGGCGCCGAGTACAAGGTGCCCGTCATCGTGGACAACCGGGCCGGTGCGAGCGGCTTCATTGCCGCGCAGTACGTGGCCAAGGCCGCGCCCGACGGCTACACCCTGCTCATGACCACCAACACCACCCACGCGGCCAACGAGCACCTGTTCAAGAAGCTGCCCTACGACCCGGTGAAAGACTTCACCCCGGTCACGCTGCTGTCCAAAGGACACATGCTGCTGCTGGTGAATGCCGAGTCGCCCATCAAGTCGGTGGCAGACCTCGTGGCCGCGGCGAAGAAGTCGCCCGGCAAGCTCAACTTTGGCAGCGGCAGTTCGTCGAGCCGCGTGGCCAGCGAACTGCTCAAGCAGATGGCCGGCATCGACATGGTGAACGTGCCCTACAAGAGCAACCCGCTGGCCATCACCGACCTGCTGGGCGGGCAGGTCGACTTCATGTTCGCCGATGCGCCCACCGCACTGCCGCAGGTCAAGAGCGGCAAGCTGCGCGCGCTGGCTGTCAGCGGCAACAAGCGACTTGCCGCCGTGCCGGCGCTGCCCAGCGTGGAAGAGGCCGGCGTGAAGGGCTACGACATGTCGTACTGGACGGCCGTGTACCTGCCGCCGGGCGCGCCCGCGGCCGTGACGAACAAGGTCAACGAGATGATGATCAAGGTCTCCGCCGCGCCCGCCGTGGTCGCCTACCAGACCACCACCAGCGGCGAGGCCGTGACCAGCACGCCCGAGGGGCTCGCGCAGTTCCAGGCGGCCGAGTCGCAGAAGTGGGGCCAGGTGATTCGCGCGGCCGGCATCCAGCCGGAATGACGACGCCGTGAGTGGGGGCGGGCGCCGGGGGCTCGCAAGGCGGGCAGGGTGCGGCTACAGTTGGTGCATCTTTCGCAGCCGACCTGCAACCCGACCCGACCTCACCTCACCTCACTGGCCCATTCATCAATGCGTTCCCTGGCACTCTTCCTGTCGATCTTCGCCGCCGCGGCAGGCGCGCACGCGGAAGTGGTTCGCTGCACCGATGCCAATGGGGCCATCTCGTACACCAACGTCGAATGCCCGGCGGGTAGCAAGCAGTCGCGCCAGGTGCAGATCCTGGAAGCGCCGGTGCCCGTCCCCAACCGCCGGCCCGACTACGCGCCACCGCAAGGCGCTGCGCCATCCACCCCGCCGCCCGCCCAGGTGGCCGCCAACCCGCCGTCGGGCCCCGCCATCATTCCGCGCTACCCCGCCGGCATGCAGGAGCTGCAGCAACAGCAGCCGGCTGCCGACCCGCCCGTGGTCATCCTGAGCCCCGACCCGTACTACGACGGCGTGCGCCCCATCCGCCGGCCGCCGCCGCATGTGCGCGACCCCGGGCCGCCGCCGGGCCAGCGGCCCTGCCAGAACCTCGCGGGCATCAAGCGCAACAACTGCTGAATGAGCGCAGGGGAATCCAGCGGGCCTGGCAGCCTTCTTCCGTGGACCGTCTATTGCGACGGCAGCGCCATGCCCAACCCGGGCCGCATGGGCATCGGCGCCGTCCTCACCGCGCCGGACGGAGCGCGCCACACGCTGTCGCAGGCCACGCACACCACCGGCTGCAACAACGAGGCCGAACTGCTCGCACTGACGCTGGCCCTGCAGGAGTTGCGCGCACGCGGCGCGACGGCGGTGCGGGCCTACAGCGACAACAGCATCCTCGTCGAGCAGCTGGCCGCGTCCGAAGCGAAGCCGATCGTGCGCATGGCCGCGTTGTTCGACGATGCCCGCGCCTTGCTCGCAAGCTTCGACGACGCGCGCGTTCAGTGGATCCCGCGCCACCGCAATGGCGAGGCCGACGCACTGGCCCGTGCCGCCCTGGGCTTCGCGCCAAAGCCCCCGGCGCGGCACGCGAAGAAGAAGCGGCGCTAGGGCAGGGCGCGGAGCCCCTATCATCACGCGCCATGACAGAAGCCACTCCCCGCCCACCCCTTCCCGATCACCTCTCCATCGATCCGCGCAGCCCGCATCACGTGGCCGCCGCCTTCGAACACGACATCGGCATCCGTTTCAACGGCAAGGACCGCCTCGACGTCGAGGAATACTGCATCAGCGAAGGCTGGGTCAAGGTGCCCGCCGGCAAGACCCTCGACCGCAAGGGCAAGCCGCTGCTGCTCAAGCTGAAGGGCAAGGTCGAGGCGTTCTACAAGTAAGCCGGTTCAGCGCCACTGCAGCAGCAGCGACCAGGGCTGGCGGCTCATGTGGCGATCGATGCAGCCCGGCGTGCCCGGAGTGCATCCCTCGGACTGGTAGCTCGGGTCCAGCCACCGAGTGCCCGGCGCAAAGTCGAGCCGGCGCCGCGTGACCGACTGCAGCACGTTGCCGCCCACCGTGTCGAAGCCCGTGGCATCCACGGCCACCACCACGTCGCAGTGCATGGGCAGCGACTCGCCGCCGGTGTCGCGCGTGGCCAGCACTCCACCGATCTTGTCGAAGGTGTCGAGTTCGGCGCCCGCGCCGCGCGCCTGGCAGACGATGTCGCCGATGCGCGGGGGCGTGCGCCTCAGGTCGCAGGCTCGCAGGGCGTAGCGCGTGGGCCGGCCCGCGGCCTCGACGATGCCGGCTTGCCAGGCGGCGCCCGCATAGTCGACATGCGCTTCGGAGAAAACGAACTCGTCGTCCGCCAGACCGGCCTGTCGCGCCAGCCAGCTGATGAAGGCCGCGGACCAGGGCGTGTCGATCACCGCGACGCGGGCGAGGGCGACCTGCACCGCGCGCAGCTCTCCAGAATCAAGCCCCTCGTCGGGGCCTACGCCCATGCCCTGAAGCCGCCCGGCCGTCGCCTCGTTCAACGCCTGCATCAGCAGGTGCCGGTCGGCGGGGCGCAGGGCGCCGAAGCGCACGAGCGACGGCAGCCGCGGGTCGACCGCCTGCCAATAGCCGAGCACCCGCTGCCATGGCGCCAGGCCCGGCAGGGTGGGGCGCGTGTCTTCGGCCTCGGAGCTGCCGGCTTCGGTCATGCGGCCTTCGGCGTCCATGGCCTGGCCACCGAAGGCTTCGTGCTCCTGCAGCGCGAAGGTGGCCATGGCGAGCGCGCGCGATGGCGAAGGGGCTTGCGTAGCGGTGTCGAGGCAGCCTTGCGCGGCCGACGCGGGACTTGCGAAGGCCAGCCACAGGGCGCAGGCGAGCACGGCCAACGAGCGGCGAGGCGTGCGAGGAATCGTGACGGGTGGCGGCATGTGCCGGGAGCATAGCTGCGGGCAGGATGCTCCGGATGCGGAGGTCTATCGCCGCGTCATTTCCGCTTTTCCTCGACGGGCTGTGGCGCCACCTGGAAGTTGTTGCGGCCCGCCCCCTTGGCCTGGTAGAGCATCTCGTCGGCCTGCCTGACGAGCGCGGCAGCCGTTGCGGTGCCGCCTTGGTAGAACGCCACGCCGATGCTCGTGCTGATGGAGATCGTCCGCTGTTCGGTGGTGAACGGCACCTGCATGGCCTTGATCAACTTCGAGGCGGCGGAAACCGCGGCGTCCCCATTGGACAGACCCTCCATGATTACCGTGAACTCGTCGCCGCCCAGGCGCGCGCGGACGTCGCTGGAGCGCAGCGCCTGCGACAACCTGCCCGCGAAGCCCCGCAGAAGCTCGTCTCCCGTCTGGTGGCCGAACCGATCGTTGATCTGCTTGAATCCATCGATGTCCAGGTACATCAGCGCCATCAATGCACCGGGGCCTCGCGCACGCTCCATCGCCTGCGCCAGGCGCACCTCGAATCCCGCGCGATTGGCAAGACCGGTGAGAGGATCGATCTGCGCCAGGTTCACCAGGCGCTTCTCCTCTAGCTTTTGCCGCGTGATGTCGGTGATCACGGCATGGAAGCCGACGATGGCCTCGTCGTTCACCGCAGGTTGCGGGATGTACTGGGCTTCGTAGCAGTAGTAGGCGTCGCTCTTGTCGATCTCGCTCTGGAAGGTGACGACCTCGCCGGCCAGGGCCGCGCGGATGTGCGGTTGCACGGCCTCGTAGGCGGGCTCGCCCAGGAGCTCCTTCACGGTGTGCCCCTCGATCTGGTCGCGGGAGAGTCCGAACCCGCGCTCGTAGGCCAGGTTGTTGAATCGATAGCGCTCCTCCGCATCGATGTAGGCGACGCGCATCGGCAGCGCGTCGGCCACCGTGCGCAGGCGGGCCTCGCTTTCCTGGAGGGCTTCCTCCGCCTCGTGGTGCGCGGTGATGTCGCTGTCCAGCGTATAGAGGCCGATCACTTCGCCGCGTTCGTCGCGCTCGGGAACCAGCGTGGCCTGGATATCGCGGCGCCCGCCAGGCGTTGCCAGCCTGCGCTCGTAAGTGACCTGGCGCCCGGCCAGAGCGGCGCGCATGTGCGGCTCCATCTGTGCCCACGCTTCATTGCCGTAGAACTCGCGCAGGCTCAGGCCGAGCAGTTGTTCGGGCTGGACGCCGAACCAGTCCTGATAGGCCTTGTTGACGAAGCGCAACCGCAGGTCGCGGTCCAGGTAGGAGACCAGCGCCGGCAGGTGGTCCGTCACCATGCGCAGGCGATGCTCGCTCTCGCGCAGCGCCCGCTCCGCGGCCTTGGCCGCCGAAATGTCGCGCATCAGCCCCGAGAAATACTCCACCTTGCCGTGCTTGTCGCGATGCGCGATCACCATGTGGCTGGCCGGAAACTCGTTGTGCTCGGCGTCCCACACCATCGATTCGCCCACCCAGACGCCGGTCTTGACCGCTGTGGGCACCACCTCCGACCGGAATCTTTCCATCGTCTCCGGCGGATTGAAGTCGGCCGCGCTGAACTGTTCGATGGGGGCGTCGAGGGCCAGCCCCGTGCGGCGGCGCGCGGCCGGGTTCATGTAGATGAGCCGCCCCGCCGCGTCGAGCTGGACGATGTAGTCGGTCGTCATGTCGAAGATGGCCGTCAACGTGCGAAGTGCCCGTTCGGCCCGCGTGCGCTCGGTGATGTCGGTCACCGTTCCCACGTGGCCGAGGACGCGGCCTTCGGCGAGCACAGGCCGGCTTCTCAATGCCACCAGCACCTGGGTTCCATCCCTGCGATGGAGCCGGCGTGTGGCGCTCAACGGCGCGGCCGTGCTGACGACACGAACCCAGTCCTGGCGAACCGTCCCTCGAATCTCCTCGCGCACGAGCGTGAGCCAGCCTTCTTCGGCGTCCTTCCGCTCGAGCCCGTGGATCGCCAGGTACTCGTCGTTCACGTAGGTCATGCGCCCGTCGCTGTCGCAACGGAACAATCCCACGGGTGATGCATCGGTGACCGCCGCCATCTCGAGCCGCTGCTCGCGCAGGTCGGCCATCAGTGCATCGAACTCGCGTGCCAGGTCCCCGCGCTCGTCGTTGGCGACGACGTCGAGTCTTACCTCGCTGTCCGGCGAACGGCGCAGGGTGCGGATCGCGCCGCTCAACGCCTCCAGGGGACGCATGACCCACGCAGTCCCCAGCCAGACCAGGAGCGCGCAGCCCAGGCCCAGCCCGATCAATTGCAGCAGCAGGTTGCGCCTTGCCTTTTCCAGTGGCGCGTAGGCGATGCGCGCAGGCACGATCAGGCGCAGTTCCCAGTCGGCACTGGGCACGGTGGCGCGCGTTGCCATGTCGCTCTCGGTACCGCCGTTGAAGGCGATTGTGACTGCGGTTGCAGGCTTGAGCAGCAGGTTCGCATCGGGGTGCATGACGACCTGCGGAGACTGGCCGCGCGTGACGATCATGTAGTGGCCGCCCCGGCCGATGGTGGCGCGGCTGAGATCGCCAAGCACGTTGGCGCGCTGCAGGTTCAGCGCCGCGCCGAGCACGCCGGCGAGGCGGCCATCGGGGCCCTTGACGGGGACCGCCATGACGACCGCGGGCTGTTGGGTGCTCTTCGTGAGCAGGGGCGCAGAGATCGCGGGCTGGCCCATGTCGCGCACGCGCCGGAAGTAGTCGCGGTCGCCGACGTTCGAAGGCCGGCTGGTGGGCGGGTCGATGGCGACGATGGCGCCGTCCAGTGTCGCCAACGCGGTGTTGTCGAACATCGTGCGCAGGTCCTCGTCGGCAAGGAAACGCTGCTGCGCCGCGGGGTCCGCGAAGCCGTGCAGGCTGAGTTCCCGGGCCGCGCGCGCCAAGGCGGCCAGATGGATTTCGAGCTTGTAGTCGAGATCCGCCGCTGCGCTGTCGGTCAGTGCCTGCTGCTGCTCGCGCATCAGGTTGAGGTATTCGCTGGACAGGCTCCGGTACTGCCACCAGCCGGCCACACCGACCAGCGTGAGTACGAGCGCTGTGATCAGCAGTGCTGTCTTTGTTCTTAGCTTGAGCCGCACTTGGTTTCCTCCGCCACCACGGTGCCGGCGGCCGCATTGTTCGATGATAGCAACGGCTTTTTTCACGGCCGCCGCAATGCCGCACGCGCACACGCCAGAAACGGCTTGATGAGCGGACTGTCCCAATCGCTGCGCCAGCACGCGGCGATGTCCATCGTCGCGTCGATGCCGCGAAAGGGGCGGAACACCACGCCCGGGGGGCGGCCGATCTGGGCGCAGGCAGGCAGGATGGCCACGCCCTTGCCCGCCAGGACAAGCGCCAATGCGGACACCATGGTTTCGACCCGCAGCGCAATCGGCATATTGACCTCGTGCCTGCGCAGCATCGACGTGACGACGGATTTGTCGATGTCGCCTTCCGGAACGGGAAGGCCGATCAGAGGCATGCCGGAGAGGCGCGCCAGTGGAATGCTGGACATCCGTGCCAACGGCGAATCCGATCGCACGGCAAGCAGCAGCGGCTGGGTGCCGATGCGTTCGATCGCAATGCCTGGCTGTGCAATCGGTGGGATGCAGATCGCAACCGAAACGTCCGAGTCGGTGATGGCCTCTACGTTGTTGACGGCGTTCAGCTCCACGTACTGGATCTCCACGTCCGGGAGCCTCAGCCGAAGCTCGTTTTCCAGCCGTGGCAGCACCAGGTAGGACAGCACGACCATGGTTCCGACCGCGAGTCGCCCTCTGCTGCCCGAACCCACGGCGCGCGCGGCGTCGAATCCTTCGTTGGCGAGCAGCAACGCCTCCTTGGCGCGCTGGAAGAGGGCATTTCCCGCGTCGGTGATCTCCATGCCGCGCGCTGCCCTGCGGAACAAGGGCGCGCCGATGGCCGCTTCCAGGTTCTTGATGTGAACAGACAGCGGCGGCTGGGCCATGTTGAGCCGCCGCGCCGCCTTGCCGACGCTGCGCTCCTCTGCAACGGCCACGAAGTAGCGAAGCGATCTAAGGTCGGGTGTAGCCATACGCTGTGCATATGCCTTTTCTGGAAAACAGTATTGGACGCAATGTTGCCGCGTATCAATCATCTACGCATGAAGAATTTTCCGAGCCTTCCAAGGTCCGAGATCTGCGAGATGTCCGCGTCGGCGATGCGCACGCTGGTCGCGCAGCGCGAACTCTCCCCGGTGGAGATCGTCGACGAGGTGCTGCGCCGCGCCGATGGGCTCCAGCCGCACCTGAACTGCTTCATCACTCTGTGCCACGACGAGGCGACGGAACAAGCCCGGCAGGCCGAGCAGGCGATCATGAGAGGCGACACCGTGGGGGCACTGCACGGCTTGCCGTTCACCGTGAAGGACATCGTCGACACCGCGAACGTCAGGACTACCTACGGATCGCTGCTGCATCGCGATCACGTGCCCGCGCACGACGCCGTGGCCGTGGCGCGCATGCGCGAGGCGGGCGGCATCCTCATCGGCAAGACGACCTCGTCGGAGTTCGGTGCCAAGTGCATGACCGACGCGCCACTCTTCGGCAGCACGCGCAATGCATGGGATCCGACGCGCACCAGCGGCGGCTCCAGCGGCGGAGCCGCCGCGTCGATGGCGGCAGGCATCGCGCCGCTGGCCATCGCGACCGACGGGGGCGGCTCCACCCGCATTCCCGCGGCGTGCAACGGCGTGGTCGGGCTGAAGCAGAGCCTGGGCGTGGTTCCGCACAGCCAGGTGCAGGACGCGTTCGGCAATTACACCTACGTGACGCCCACCACGCGCAACGTCGGCGACACGGCGCTCATGCTGCAGGCGATGACCGGCGCCCACGGTTCGGACCCCTGGTCGCTGGGCGTGCCGGCCCGACGCTACTTCGACGACCTGCAGCCTGGCGGCGACCTGCGCGGCAAGCGCGTCCTTTTCAGTGCGGCCCCGGCGGGGCGGCCGATTGCCGCCGACGTCGCCGCCGCTTTCGAGGCCGCCCTCGCAACCCTGCGGTCGATGGGCGCGGACCTGGAGGAGATGACGGGCGAGGGCTATGACGTCGAGCCGGTGTGGCGCGTGATCAACCACACGAGCTGGCGAGGCCGGTTCGCTCCGCTGGCCGAGGCGCATGCCGACCGGTTGAGTCCGTCGCTGCTGCAGCAGCTGGCGCTGGCGGAGCACGTCGACGGGGTCGCCTTCCAGCAGGCCATGTTCGCGAGGACCGCGCTCTTTCGCAAAGTCCAGGCGCAACTGGAGACGCACGACTTCATCTTCACGCCGACTCTTTCGCGCACGGCGCTGCCGATCGACCAGGACCTCTTCGGAAGCATCGAGATCGACGGCAGGGAATTTGCAGAGCTGCGGCCCAACTGGTTCCCCTGGACGATGCCGTTCAACCTTACCGGGCACCCCGCCATCAGCCTGCCGTGCGGCGCGGGCCGCGACGGATTGCCCATCGGCATGCAACTCGTCGGCGGCTTCCGCGAAGACCTGCAGTTGCTGCAGGCCGCGGCGGCTTTCGAGGCCAACCACCGGCCGGCCAATCCGCTGCCGGTCCTGGCCTTCTGAGCACGCCATTTCTCTTCCTGTTTTCGTCAATCAACCTTGCGGGTACCTCACCATGACCTCGTTTCCAAAGACACTCGTGCTCAGTGCGTTGGTCGCCCTGGGCGGAAGCTTCGCGCATGCGGACAGCAACGCGCCCATCAGGCTGATCGTGGGCTTTCCACCGGGTGGCGCGCTCGACAACCTGGCACGCTCGGTGGCCGAGGACTTGCGCACGGCGCTCAAGGAACCGGTGCTGGTGGAGAACCGGCCTGGCGCGTCGACCCGCATTTCCATCGAAGCGGTCAAGGCGTCGCGGCCTGACGGGCGCACCATCCTGATCGGCGCGACGCCGCCGTTCGTGTTCTTTCCGATGACTTATGCGCGGCTGAACTACGACGTCGACAAGGACTTCATTCCTGTTGCCCACCTCGCCAACGTGCCCAGCGTCGTCTCCACCGGCGCGGGCCAGCCGTACAGGACGGTTCCCGAATACGTGGCGTGGATCAGGAAGAACCCCGGCCAGGCCAGCGTGGGCATGACCAACCTCGGGGGCGGGCTTCACTTCAGCGTGCTGCAGCTGTCCAAGGCCATCGGCGTGCCTCTGACGGCGGTCACCTACAGGGGCGGGGCGCCGCTGGCGACCGACATCATCGGCGACCACGTGCCGGTCGGCACCGACGCGCTGGCCAGCCAGCTCGAGCTGCACCGTTCCGGAAAGCTGCGCATCCTGGGCGTCGCAGGAACGAAGCGGCTGAGCTGGCTGCCCGACGTTCCGACGATCAAGGAAGCGGGCTACGACGCGTTCGACCGGGCCAACGCCGCCTATGCCGCGTTCGTGCCGGCGGGCACGCCGAAGGAAGTTGTGGCGAAGCTCGAAAGCGCGTTCCTGGCCGCGATTCGCAGCCCGCGGGTGCGCGGGCAACTCGATCACATGGGCCTCGAGCCGACGGGGCTTCCCGGCGCGGAAGTGACCCGGGTGATGAACGAAGACCGCGAGTACTGGCGCCCCATCGTCAAGGCCTCGGGATTCAAGAGCGAAGACTGAACCGGTGGCAGCTGCATTCATCGCCGGTTCTTTGCGTGCAGAGGCGGCTGCCGACGACGAGGACAGGGCCGGATGGGCCGTGCTCGCCGCGGCATGCCTCGGCGCGCTGCTGTGCTTCCTGAATCTCAGCGCGCTCAACGTGGTGCTGCCCGCGGTGGGGCGCAGCCTGCAGGCCTCGCCGGCGCAGGCGAGTTGGATCCTGCTGTCCTACATGCTCGTGAGCACCGTGTGCATCCTCAGCTTCGGAAGGCTCGCCGACCTGTGGGGGCGGCGGCACCTGTTCCTGGCGGGGCTGGGCCTCTTCGTGACCGCCTGTGCAGCCTGTGCCGTCGCGACGAGCGCGGAAACGATGCTTGTCTTCCGCATCTGCCAGGCCGTGGGCGCCGCGGGCGTCATGGCCAACACCAGCGCCCTGGTGGGCGATGCGTTCGGCCGCCGCAGGATGGGGCTCGCCCTGGGTGTGCTCGCGATGGTGGCCGCGCTGGCCCAGGTCGCCGGCCCGCTGGCGGGCGGCTTCATCGTGTCGTGGTGGGGGTGGCGGGTTCTCTTCATGCTCAATGTCCCGGTCGGCCTGTGCGTCCTGGCATGGTCGTGGCGGATCCTCCCGAAGACGGCGGCGGTCCGTGCCGAGCGCTTCGACATGGCCGGCGCCGCGTTGTCCCTGGCCGGGATCGGATGCGTCACCTATGCGCTCTCGCTGGCGGGGAGCCACGGCTGGGCCAGCATGTCGGTATGGGGCTTCCTGCTCGCGGGCGGCGCGGGAATCCTGTCGTTCGCCCGGCTTCAGCGGCGCGTGGCCAGTCCGCTGGTCGACCCCGAACTCTTCGGCGACCTGCGACGCCGCACCGCCTACATATGCATCCTGCTGCTGTCGATGACGCAGGCGGCGCCTCTTTTGCTGATTGCGCTGTATCTGCAGGCATGCACGGCCCTGTCTGCCTCGGATGTCGGGCTGCGCGTGGCGCCTGTGGCCCTCGGGATGCTGGTGGCCGCGCCCGTGGCCGGCGGCCTGCTGCAGCGCTTCAGGCCCGAATCGATCTGCATGGCTGCGATGCTGCTTGCCGCAGGCGCGCTGGCGCTGCTGGCCGCGCTGCTGCAGCCGGCGATCGGTGCCGGGCAGCTTGCCATGTGCCTGCTGATGCTCGGCTGCGGCATAGGGAGTTTCGTGACGCCCAACAACGCGTCGATCCTGCAGAGCGTGCGTCCCCAGCGCCGGGGCATCGCCAACGGCGTGCGCTCGACGCTCCAGAACGCGGGAATCATGGTAGGCACAGCGTTGACGCTGGGCGTGGCGATGGCGCAACTGCCCGGGGACTCGCAGCGAATGATCCTGGGACACAGCGGCACAGGCCTTTCGGCCTTGGATGTTGCGCTGCTCACCCGGGGCGCGAGGTACGCGCTGCTCATGCTCGCGTTGTGCTGCGTGTCGGGAGCAGTGCTGATCGCGAAGACATGCCTTCGGCCCGCGCCGCCGCCGCCGGCCTGAAGCCGCTCGGCGCCGTTACAGCAGATACACCCGGGACGCGGAACGTCGCCGGGCGGCTGGATCGCCGGGAGGGGCGCTCCTAGGATTCGCTTCGTCCCATCCACTCGCCGAATGAAAGAGAAGACGAAATGAATCCTCCCGTCCAGCGCCGCAGCCTGCTGCTCGCGGCCTCCGTCCTGCCGCTCGCCGGCGCATGCACCGCGTGGTCCCGAACGGGATCGCCGTCTTCGGCCGAGGCGCAGCTCGCCGAGCTCGAACGCGCTTCGGGCGGCCGCCTGGGCGTGGCCGGCTTCCACACCGGCAGCGGTGCGCGCATCCAGCACCGGGCGCACGAGCGCTTTCCGCTGTGCAGCACCTTCAAGCTGATGCTGGCTGCGGCCGTGCTCGAACGCAGCGCGAAAGACGCCAGCCTGCTCGCGCGGCGCATCGGCTACGGCAAGGCCGACCTCGTCTCCTGGTCGCCCATCACCGAGAAGCATGTGGCCGACGGCATGACGGTCGCCGAACTCTGCGCCGCCACCGTGCAGTACAGCGACAACGCCGCCGCCAACCTGCTGCTGAAGATGCTGGGCGGCCCGGCCACCGTCACCGCCTTTGCGCGCGGCATCGGCGACCAGGCTTTCAGGCTCGACCGCACGGAGCCCGAACTCAACACCGCAATTCCCGGGGACCTGCGCGACACCACCACGCCCGCGGCGATGTCCGACAGCGTGCAGCGGCTGGCGCTGGGCGACGCGCTGGGCACGGCGCAGCGCGACCAGCTGGCGACCTGGCTGCTGGGCAACACCACCAGCGCCGAGCGTTTCCTGGCGGGGGTGCCGGCCGGCTGGAAGGTGGGCGACAAGACCGGCTCGGGCTCCTACGGCAGCACCAACGACGTCGGCGTGCTGTGGCCGCCGGCCGGTGCCCCGGTGGTGCTGTCGGTGTACCTGACCTTTCCGCAGAAGGACGCGAAGGGACGCAGCGACGTCATTGCATCGGCAACGCGCATCGTGGTGGCTGCGCTGGCGGGCTGAGGCGACCTCAGCTGCTTTGCCGCACCACCAGTTCGAACCCCATGTCCACCATCGGTTCGTTCACCGGCTCGCCGCGCATCAGTGCCAGCAGCATCGAGGCGGCGCGCATGCCGATCTCCTTGCGCGGCGTGCGCACGCTGGTCAATGGCGGCAGCATCTGGTCGCTGCCGTCGAGGTCGTTGAAGCCTGCGATCGCCACGCGCTGCGGTACCGCGACGCCGGTGCGCAGCGCGGCGAGCAGGCCTCCCTGCGCAAGGTCGTCGTTGCAATAGAAGATCGCGTCGACGTCCGGGTGGCGGGCGAGCAGGTCTTCGAACTGCCGTCCGCCGAGCGCCATGGACGTCGGACCCGGCGTGAGCAGTTCGAGCTGCGGGTCGTGGCAGCCCGCCGCTCGCAGCGATTGCCGATAGCCTTCGAGCCGCTGCATCACACGCGGATCGAGCTGGCCCGCCGCATAGGCGATGCGCCGGCGGCCGCGCTGCAGCAGGTGCTCGGTGAGCGCACGGGCCGCATCCTGCTGGGAGAGCCCCACGCTGTAGGTGCCCGGTGCCGGCGAGGTTTCCATGAGGTGCACGCAGGGCACGTCGCTTTCTTCCAGCATGCGCGAGGCGGCCGCGCTGCGGTCGAGGCCGGTCAGCAGCAGCCCGGCGGGGCGCTGCGAGAGATAGCTGCGCAGCAGCGCTTCTTCCTGCGCGAGGTCGTAGTGCGTCACACCGATCAGCGACTGGAAACCCGAAGGCGCCAGCGTGTCCTGCACCGCCTCGAGCAAATCGACGAACAGGGCGTTCGTCAGCGACGGGATCAGCACCGCGACATGGGAGCTGCGGGCCGAAGCCAGCGCGCGCGCGGCAACGTTGGGCACGTAGCCGAGTTCGTCCACCGCGGCCTGCACGCGGGCCTGCAGGTCCGGCGCCACGTTGCGTGCTCCGCGCAGCGCGCGGGACACGGTGATCGGGCTGACGCCGGACACCCGGGCCACGTCGTCGAGCGTGACGCGGCTGGAAGAACGGGAGCGGGGGCGTTCAGAGGTGTCGGCCATTTTTATTGGGGTTAATACCAGTATTTAATTGGACAGCGCAGTCCTAGGATAGCGCTATCCCAGCCCTGGGCCATCGGCACAAACCCGGTTCGATTGCCCTGCGGCTGATTTTTTCGATCTTTGAGGATAGCGCTATCCCAAAAATGCCTGGCCACCCCCTTGCAGCCAGGATCCTGGAGACAACATGTTCGGTTTAAGCAAAGAGGTGTTCCTGCTGGTCGATGCCCTGGCAGCGATCCTCGGGCTCATCCTTCTGATCACGCGCTGGCGCGTGCATCCCTTCATCGCGTTGACGCTGGCCGCTGGCTTCCTGGGCCTGACCTCGGGCATGCCCGTGGCGCTGGTGATGAAGTCCTTCCAGGACGGCTTCGGCGGCGTGCTGGGCTTCGTGGGCATCGTGCTGGGCCTGGGCACCATGCTCGGCAAGATGATGGCCGAGTCGGGCGGCGCCGACCGCATCGCGCGCACGCTGGTCGGTGCCTTCGGCCGCGAGCGGGTGCACTGGGCGATGATGTTCGCGGCCTTCCTGGTCGGCATTCCGCTGTTCTTCGAGATCGGCTTCGTGCTGCTGATCCCGCTGGTCTTCATCGTGGCGCGGCGCACCGGCGTATCGCTGATCCGCATCGGCATCCCGCTGCTGGCCGGCCTCTCGGTGGTGCACGGCCTCGTGCCGCCGCACCCGGGGCCGCTGCTGGCCATCGGCGTGTTCAACGCCGACATCGGCAAGACCATCTTCTACGGCCTGCTCGTCGGCCTGCCCACGGCGATGATCGCGGGCCCGATCTTCGGCAAGTTCATCTCGAAGTACGTGCCGGGCGAGGCTTCGCCCGAACTGCTGGCGCAACTGGCGCACGAGCCCGAGGCGCGCGAGCTGCCGGGCTTCGGCATCACGCTGCTCACCGTGCTGCTGCCGGTGGTGCTGATGCTGCTCAAGACCTTCGCCGACGTGGCGTTCGACGAGAAGAACGTCGTGCGGCAGTGGTTGGACTTCATCGGCCATCCGATCACGGCCCTGCTCGCCGCGCTGCTGCTGTCGCTCTACACCTTCGGTACCGCGCGCGGCTTCACGTCGAAGCAGATCATGAAGTTCGTCGACGACAGCCTGGCGCCCACGGCGGCCATCGTGCTCATCATCGGCGCGGGCGGCGGCTTCAAGCAGATGCTGGTGGCCAGCGGCGTGGGCAACGCGATCGGGCAGATGGCGCTGCATGCGCAGATATCGCCGATCCTGCTGGCGTGGCTCGTGGCGGGCCTGATCCGCATCGCGACCGGCTCGGCCACGGTGGCGACCATCACGGGCGCGGGCATCGTCGCGCCGCTCGCCACCATGGTGCCGGGCGTGAACCGCGAGTTGCTGGTGCTTGCCACCGGCGCGGGTTCGCTGATTCTTTCGCACGTGAACGACGCGGGTTTCTGGCTGGTGAAGCAATACTTCAACATGAGCGTGGCCGAGACTTTCAAGACCTGGACCGTGATGGAAACGCTGATCTCGGTTGTCGCGATCATCTTCATCATGCTGCTCAGCATGGTCGTCTAGGAGAAGGCACATGAACCGCATCGCCATCGGGGTCGACATCGGAACCACCAGCACCAAGGCGGTCGCCTTTTCCACGGCGGGGCGCGTGCTGGCGAACGATGCGGTGGAGTACCCCCTGCTGCAGCCTGAACCCGCGGCCGCGGAGCAGGACCCGGAGCAGATCTACAGGGCCGTGCTGTCGACCATTGCCTCGTGCGTGCGGCAGTGCAAGGCGGCGCCGGGCGATGTGCTGTGCGTGTCGTTCAGCGCAGCCATGCACAGCCTCATCCTGGTGGACGAGCACGGCGCGCCGTTGACGCGCAGCATCACCTGGGCCGACCACCGCAGCGCGGCCTGGGCCGGGCGCATTCGCGCGGAGTGGGAGGGCGACGCGATCTACCACCGTACGGGCACGCCGATCCATCCCATGTCGCCGCTGGCCAAGCTGGTGTGGCTGCGCCACGAGCGCCCGGAGCTTTTCGCGCAGGCCCGGCGCTTCGTCGGCATCAAGGAGTACGTGTTCTTCCGGCTGTTCGGCCGCTGGCTGGTGGACCATTCGATCGCCTCGGCCACCGGGCTCTTCAACATCGGGCAACTCGACTGGGATGCCGGGGCGCTCGCGCTCGCGGGTGTGCGCGCCGAGCAGCTCTCGGATCTCGTGCCCACGACCTGGCACGTGGAGGGATTGGCGGGCGAGACGGCGGCGCAGCTCGGGCTGTCGAGCGACACGCCCTTCGTCGTCGGGGCCAACGACGGCGTGCTTTCCAACCTGGGCGTGAACGCGGTGGCGCCGGGCGAGGTGGCCGTGACCATCGGGACCAGCGGCGCGATGCGCACGGTGATCGACCGCCCGATGACTGACTCCGAAGGCCGCACCTTCTGCTATGCGCTGGCCGACCGGCGCTGGGTGGTCGGCGGGCCGGTGAACAACGGCGGCATCATCCTGCGCTGGGTGCGCGACGAGTTCGCCTCCGCCGAAGCCGAGACAGCCAAGCGACTGGGCATCGACACCTACGAGGTGCTCACGCGCATTGCCGAACGCGTCTCGGCCGGCTCCGAAGGGCTGGTGTTCCATCCCTTCCTGACCGGCGAACGTGCGCCGTACTGGAATGCGGATCTGCGCGGCTCCTTCTTCGGCCTGGGCATCCATCACCGCAAGGAGCACATGATCCGCGCCGTGCTCGAGGGCGTCATCTTCAATCTCTACAGCATCCTGCCCGCGGTCGAGTCGATTGCGGGCACGAGCACCAGCATCAAGGCCACGGGCGGCTTTGCGCGCTCGGGGCTGTGGCGCCAGATGATGGCCGACGTGTTCGACCGCGAAGTGGTGGTGCCGGAGAGCTTCGAGAGCTCCTGCCTCGGCGCGGCCGTCCTCGGGCTTTATGCGCTGGGGCACGTCGATTCCCTGGACGTGGTGTCGGGCATGGTGGGTGCCACGCACCGCCACACGCCCAATCCGAAGAACGCGGCGCTCTATCGGCAATTGCTGCCCGTGTACCTCTCCCTGCCGCGCAAGCTCGGCGACGAATACCGCACCCTTGCCAAGTTCCAGCAGCAGGCGGTGCAGCGCACCGGTGACTGAAGCGATTCCTTTCTCTTTCTAGTTGGAGATCCGGTCTTGTTGAACACGATCCCGCCAGCCATCGCCGCCCGACCGCACATGCCCGACACCCTGCGCCGCGCGATGCTCCAACGGCCTGGTGCCGACGTGTTCGACAAGAAAACCTCGATCCACTGCGCCGAGTACGCAGCCCGCGACCGGCAGGCCGGCCTGCACGACTACGAACTCCATCTCACGGGGGCCTTGCCAGGGCGCATCCGCGTGAGCGACGGCGTGGACAGGGAGGTGCCGCCGGAGGCGGTCGTTCTTCTGGGCCCCAGGCTGCCGCACAGGCTGGCCATCGAATACCGCGCCAGCGGGGCGGCTGAGCAGCTGTGCGGCCTGGTGCTGCGCTTCGGCGACGAACCGCTGCGCCGGGGCATGGCGCTGTTTCCCGAACTCAATGACGCGGGCCCGCTGCTGGCCCGCGCACGGCATGGCGTGCAGTTTCTCGGCCTCGGCGAGGGCACGGTTGGGCGCTTCAGGCGCATCCACGCGCTGCAGGGGCTCGCACGCTTCTC
This sequence comes from Variovorax sp. Varisp36, assembly GCF_047304235.1. Lineage (NCBI taxonomy): Bacteria > Pseudomonadati > Pseudomonadota > Betaproteobacteria > Burkholderiales > Comamonadaceae > Variovorax > Variovorax sp. Varisp36. Next base: position 130,814 of record NZ_JBGLYU010000002.1, on the reverse strand, counting down.
GGAATTCACTGCGCTGCTGAGCGAGCTTGCGCAGTGGAACGACTACCGTCTTCTTTGTACGCCGTCGCTGCAGGACGACGCGCATGACGAGAACGGCCGCGCGACGCGCATCCACACGGCGCTCGACCACATCCGGGAAAACTACGCGGAAGAACTCTCGCTCGCCGAAGTCAGCGCCGTGGTCGGCATGCGCGAGCACACCTTCTCGCGCTGCTTTCGCCGTGCCACGGGACAGACCTTCACCGATGTGGTGATCGGCCTGCGCGTGGACAAGGCCTGCCGGCTGCTGCTGTCCACGCGCCAGCACGTCAGCAGCATCTGCTACGAGGTGGGGTTCAACAACATCTCGAATTTCAACCGGCACTTCCGCAGGCTCAAGGGCATGGCGCCGGGTGAGTTCCGCGCCATTGCGCGGGAGTAGGACTTACAGCACGAACCACCCCACCGCCACATAGTGGCTCGCCGTCCCCGCCAGCACGAACAGGTGCCAGGCCCCGTGCGCATGCCGGAAGCCCTGGCGGTTGCGGTAGAACACCGTTCCCGCTGTGTAGAGCACGCCGCCGATCAGCAGCCATGCCAGCCCCGCGCCCTCGAGCCGCGCGGCCAGCGGCACGGCGGCCAGCACACCGAGCCAGCCCATGCCGATATACAGCGCCAGTGATGGCTTCTTCAACGCCTTGCCTCCGGCCGGCATCAGCTCGCGCCAGATGCCGAAAAGCGCCGCGCCCCAGATCGTCGCCAGCAGCAGCCAGCCCCACGGACCTTGCAGCGTGACCAGCGCGAAGGGCGTGTAGGTGCCCGCGATCAGCAGGTAGATCGCGCAATGGTCGGCGCGCTCCCACATGCGCTTGAGCCGGCCGCGCGTGCTGTGGAAGAGGGTGGAGGCCGCATACAGGGCCACGGCCGAGAGCGAGAACACCAGCGCTCCCGCGATGCGCGCGGGATCGCCGGTGGGCACGGTCTTGGCGAGCAGCAGGGCTGTCGCGGGCAATGCGAGCAGCAGGCCCAGCAGGTGGCTGTATCCGTTGAACCGTTCGCCGGGGTACATGCGCTCGCTGCAGGCCTCAGCGGCCCGTTTCCTTCAGGTAGCTCGCGCGCGCCGCGAACGCCGTGTTCGCGAAATCGGAGAACACGCCGTCGATGCCCGCGCGGAAGTACGCGAGGTACTCGGCCGTCGGATCGCCCTTGTAGACGCCTGCCAGGTACTTGGCCTCGTTGCGGAAGGTGTAGCTGTGCACGAACAGGCCGGCCTTGTGCGCATCGGCGATCAGGCTGGTGGGCTTGATGGTGTTCACATCGGCAAGGCCCTTGCCTGCGACAAAGGGCACGATGGTGTGGGCCATGACCTGTGGCTTCCACGGGCCGATGCCGTCGGCATAGGTCTTCACGTCGGCCAGGCCCGCTGGCGTGAGCATCTCTGCGAACCACTTCGGGTTACCGGCCAGCGTCCAGCTGTAGGGGCGACCGTCGACGAAGGTGTAGACGTCCTTGGTGACGTAGATCATCTCGCCGGTCTGGTAGTTGACGTCGTTGCCGTCCACCAGTTGCACCGCACGGGCCTTCATGCCGGCCGAGCGCAGGTACTTCAGGCTCTCGGGTTCGAAGCTCTGCACGAAGATCGGCGCGTCCTTGCGGTTCAGGCCGTTGAAATTCATGATCTTCAGCAGCGCGTCTTCCAGCGGATGGCTGCCGGCCGGCCCGCAGCCGTTGGCGATGGCCTGGGCGTTGTTCCAGATCGGGTTCTTGGTCTCCGGGTACACGGTGAGCGTGCGGCCGGTGGCTGCGCTCTTGGCCTTGGCGATGTCGATGATTTCCTGGAAGCTCAGGATCGGCAGCTTGCCGTTGAGGTCGGTCGGACGCTGGTCCCTGGCGTCGTAGGTGGTGCCGCGGATCCACTGGCGCAGCTCGTCCATCGTGAAGTCGGTGATCGACCAGTCGTTGGTGTGGTCCTCGCCATCGACGACGAGCGACTTGAGCACCGACTTCGGATCGCTCGGGTCGGTCAGGTCGCTCAGGTACTGGGCCGGGCCGTTGGCCTCGACGGGCGGGTACGTCACGTTCACCAGCACGCCCGGCACGGTGCGCTTGCGGCCCGCGACGGTGGTGTTGGTCTTGGCCACGTCGGCGACGTTGGTGTTGTCGCTGAGCCAGGGATTGTGCCGCGCGACGAGCACGCAGTCCTTGGTGAGGTGCAGGTCGGTCTCGAGCGAATCGGCGCCGGCATCGGCCGCGGCTTCGTAGGCGACCTTGGTTTCCTCGGGGTACAGGCCCGGCAGGCCGCGGTGGCCGATGACCAGCGGGACCGAGCCGTCGAGCGTGCCCAGGGGCGCGGGAGCCGGGGCAGGGGCCGGCGGTGCGGGGGCAGGTGCCGGTGCCGGCGGGAGAACCGGGAACGCGATGCCCCCGCCGTTGCCGCCCCCGCAGGCTGCAATCACGAGGCAGCCGCCGATGGCTGCGATGGCGGCGCGAACCGGGCGTGGCGCGGGCACGGGGACGCTCTTTTTCATATGCGGTCTTCGGGTGTTCGTTGAAAGAGAGACAAAAGCCGCCGGATGCTAGGTCGGGTGCGTGACGCGGCAGTGACCGGGGCCGAAGGCCCAGGCCTCGGGACTGCGAGCGCGGCGCGAACGAATGGCAGACGATGTTCCGAGCGCATCGGAAATAACTGAAACGCAGCGCGAGCCCGCACCATCTAATGGGAAAAGCAGCACACCATGCCCCACAGCGCCTCCACACCCGACGCCGCCCCCGAAACCGGGGGTGCATCCGACCGCGAGCTTGCGGCACGCTCCGCACAGGGCGACACGCGGGCTTTCGCGGCCATCATGCGGCGCCACAACCAGCTGCTGTTCCGCACGGCGCGCAGCGTGCTCAAGAGCGACTCCGAGACGGAGGACGCCGTGCAGGAGGCCTATTTGCGCGCGTGGCGGGCCATCGGCACCTTCCGGGACGACGCGCAGCTTTCGACCTGGCTGGTGCGCATCGTCATCAACGAGGCCCTGGGGCGCCTGCGGCGACGAGGGGCGCAGGTGATTCAGCTCGACGGGGCGCACGTTGCCGACGTGGACCCGGACCCGGCGTCGGCGGTGGCCGACGATCCCAACCTGCAACCCGAACATCTGGCCATGCGTGAAGAACTCCGCCTTCTGATGGAGCGCCGCATCGATCGGCTGCCCGATGCCTACCGCACCGTGTTCATGCTGCGGGCGGTCGAGGAAATGAGCGTGGCACAGACGGCGATTGCGCTCGCACTGCCCGAAGCGACCGTGCGCACGCGCTTCTTTCGCGCACGCAGCCTGCTGCGCGAGGGCCTGTCTCGCGACATGGACGTCGCTTTGGGCGACGCCTTCTCATTCGACGGCGCACGTTGCGATCGCATCGTGGCGGGTGTGCTGTCGAGCCTTGTCAAGGGGCGGGAATCGCCCCGCTCGTGACGTTCACCCTGCGAGGAAAACAAAATGTCCTTCTTTCAGATGGCTTCCCCCATTGCCGCCCGGCGCATGTTCCTGGGCCGTTCGGGCCTGGCGCTGTCCGGCGCCGCGGTTGCGCTGCTGGCCGGCAAGGATGTGCTGGCCGCCAAGGCCGGCGGCGCGACCGGAAACGATGTGCAGATTCTCAATACCGCGCTGGGCGCGGAGCTGGAAGCCATTGCGGCGTACCAGCTCGGTGCCGAAAGCAAGTTGCTCGAGAAGCCGGTGCTCGACCTGGCGGTGACCTTCCAGGGGCACCACAAGGCGCACGCGGAGCTGCTGGCCCAGACGATCGCCAAGCTCGGCGGCAAGGCCGTTGCGGCAAAGCCGAAATACGACTTTCCGGCGAACCAGCTGAAGTCGCAGGCGGACGTGCTGCGGTTCGCGGCCAAGCTCGAACAGGGCGCGGTGAGCGCCTACCTGGGGGCCGTGCCGCTGTTTGTGAACCGCGACCTGTCGAAGGCGGCGGCGAGCATCCTCGGCGACGAAGCCATGCATTGGGCCGTGCTGCGCCACGCGCTTGGCGAAGCACCGGTTCCTTCGGCCTTCGTGTCGTGACGCCGCTGCAGCTTCTGGCGGTTGCCGCGCTGTTCTCAAGCATGGCCGCATGGGGCGCCGCGCCCGATGCGGTGCGCGGCGAGCAGATCTACGCGCGCTGCCTGGCGTGCCATGCGCTGGCGACCGACCGGGTCGGGCCCAGGCACTGCGGCCTGTTCGGACGGCTGGCTGGCAGCGTGCCCGGTTTCAGCTATTCGCAGGCCATGAAGAATTCGAAGATCGTGTGGAACGACAAGGCACTCGACCGCTTCCTGGCGAAGCCGCTGGCCATGGTGCCCGGAAGCGCCATGACCTATGACGGCGTGCCGGACCCCATGGAGCGGGCGGACCTGATTGCGTACCTGCGGCAGGCGAACGGCAAGCCTCCGTGCACGAACAGCCATTGAAGAAAAGCATCACGCGCGCGTACCCGCGAGCACCGGCTGGAAGAACGCGCCGTCGACGCGCCCCAATCGGCGCTCATGCCCGCGGCACCTTCCCCGCCGTATTCGGCGCACGGAGAAAGTCGAAGTCCACGCCCTTGTCGGCCTGCGTCACGGTCTGGAGGAACAGCTTTCTGTAGCCGCGCTCGGCGGTGGGTTCGACCACTGTCGTCTCCTGCGCGCGGCGCGCCAGTTCTTCGTCCGTCACCAGCAGCGAAATCTCGCGCCTTGCCACGCTGAGGCGGATGCGGTCGCCGCTGCGTACGTAGGCCAGCGGCCCGCCGATGGCCGACTCGGGCGTCACGTGCAGCACGATGGTGCCAAAGGCGGTGCCGCTCATGCGGCCGTCGGAGATGCGCACCATGTCCTTCACGCCGGCACGCGCGAGCTTGCGGGGGATGGGGATGTAGCCGGCCTCGGGCATGCCCGGCGCGCCCTTGGGGCCGATGTTCTTGAGCACCAGCACGTCTCGCGGCGCGACGTCGAGCGTGTCGCTGTCGATGCGGGTCACCAGGTCTTCGGCGTTCTCGAACACCACCGCGCGGCCTTCGTGTTCCATCAGCGCCGGGTCGGCGGCCGATTGCTTGATGATCGCGCCGCCCGGCGCCAGATTGCCCCAGAGCACCGCGATGCCGCCCTGCGGATAGATCGGCCGGGCAGCCGGCCGCACCACGTCCTGCCGAAAGCCGGGGCCCGCGCGCTCGAGCTCCTCGCCCAGCGTGCGGCCGGTGACCGTGAGCGCGTCGAGGTGCAGCAGCGGCTTGAGTTCGCGCAGCAGCGTGGCCATGCCGCCCGCGGCGTGGAAGTCTTCCATGTAGTGCTGGCCCGAGGGCTTCAGGTCGAGCAGCACCGGCGTCTCGCGGCCCATGCGGTCGAGCGCGTGCAAGTCGATGTCCAGGCCCATGCGCCCCGCAATGGCCGCGAGGTGCACGATGCCATTGGTCGAGCCGCCGATGGCCAGCAGCACGCGCATCGCGTTCTCGAAGGCGGCGGGGGCCAGCACCTTGTCGATGGTGAGGCGATCGCGTGCCATCTGCACGGCCTGCGCGCCGGTCTGCTCGGCGATGCGGATGCGGTCGGCCGTCACAGCGGGCGGCGAGGCGCCGCCCGGCATCGTCATGCCCAGCGCCTCGGCGATGCAGGCCATGGTGCTGGCCGTGCCCATCACCGAGCAGGTGCCCACGCTTGCGACCAGCTGGTTGTTGACGTCGGCGGTTTCCTCGGCGTCGATCTCGCCCGCGCGGTACTTGCCCCAGTAGCGCCGGCAGTCGGTGCAGGCGCCCACGCGCTCGCCGCGGTGGCTGCCCGTGAGCATCGAGCCGGTGATGAGCTGGATCGACGGCAGGCCCGCCGAGGCCGCGCCCATGAGCTGCGCGGGCACGGTCTTGTCGCAGCCGCCGATCAGCACCACGGCATCCATGGGCTGCGCGCGCACCATTTCCTCGGTGTCCATGGCCATCAGGTTGCGCAGGTACATGCTGGTGGGCGCGGCGAAGCTCTCGTGCACCGAGATGGTCGGAAAGTCCATCGGCAGTCCGCCCGCGAGCATCACGCCGCGCTTGACGGCCTCGACGAGTTGCGGCGCGTTGCCGTGGCAGGGGTTGTAGGCGCTGCCGGTGTTGGCGATGCCGACCACCGGACGATCAAGTGCGGCATCGGTATAGCCCGCGCCCTTGATGAAGGCCTTGCGCAGGAACAGCGAAAAGCCGCGGTCGCCGTAGCTGGTCAAGCCCTTGCGCATGCCTGCACGGTCCGGGTCCGTGCCGTTGTCGTCATCGGGTTCGAGGGGCAAGGGGGACATGGAAGGGCCTCTGTGTTGCTTGCGTGATCGTATGCCCGTGCCCGGGCAAACCCGATTACCACTTTTTGTTTCAAATCCTTACGATTGGAGCCGGGGATGTTTCCGTGGCATCCCCTTGCGCTGGCGCGCAATTTGCACTGGTTTTGCCTTTTCTCATCGAGGGAGAGTTCATGAAAAGCTTCTTGCCGTGGCACCGGGCGGGTGTGCTGCTGATGGCATTGGGTGGCGTCATCGCTGTCCACGCCCAGGCCCAGGTGCTGCAATTCAAGTGGGGCCATGTCTACGAGCCCGCGAGCATCTTCCACCAGCAGGCGGAGCTGGCGGCGCGCAAGATCGCCGAGCAGTCCGACGGCAAGATCAAGATCGAGGTCATTCCCTCCTCCAGGCTGGGGCAGGAGGGCGACTTTCCGCTGATGCTGGCGAACGACTCGGTGCAGATCGCCTACGTCGGGCAGGCCACGCTGGCCGAAGGCTATCCGCCGCTGAGCCTGGGAACCTACCCCTTCGCCTTCAAGGACCTCGACCACATGCGCAGGTACCTGGCGAGTCCGCTGTTGGCCGAGCTGATGAAGGGCTACAACGAGAAGAGCGGCAACCGCATGGTGGCCTCGGTGTACTACGGCGCGCGGCAGGTCACGTCGGCAAAGCCGCTGTCCAGGCCCGAGGACTTCCGCGACCTGCGCCTGTACGTGCCCGCCGCCGCGGCCTACCAGCTGTTCGCCACCGCGCTCGACGCCAAGCCAGTGACGCTGCCTTTCATGAGCCTCTACGGCTCGCTCAAGAAGAACGAGGTGGAGGCGCAGGAAAACCCGCTCGACATCGTCAAGTCGAAGAAGCTCTACGAAGTCCAGAAATACGTGCTGCTGACGGGGCACGTCTACGACACGCTGGGCATCGTCATCGGCAAGGCCGCCTGGGCGAAGCTCGCGCCGCCCCAGCAGGCGATGGTCGAGAAGGTGCTCGCGGAAACCGCGAAGTGGACCAACGTGGGCGTGATCGCCGGCGAGCTCGAGGACGAGAAGTTCCTGCGCGACAAGGGTATGACCGTGTCGCCGGCCAACCGGCAGCTGTTCCTGGAGCGGATCGCGAAGCGGTCGACGCCCGAGCAGATGGGCGCGCGGCCGGGCGACTACGCGCGCCTGCAGGCGCTGGCCACGGGCGCGAACTGAACCGCTTGCGCCGCTTCAGCGGCCGGTGCCGAACGAGTTGACGTGCACTTCGACGATGTCGACGAACTCCGGCAGTTCCAGCAGGAATTCAGGGTCGCGTGCGAGCGGCGCTACGCGCAGGGGATTGCCGCGCGTGGCGTGCATGGCCTGCATTTCATCGATCGAGCGCCAGAACGACACCGTGCGGAATTCGGCGACCTTGCCGTTCAGCTTGCGGAAGTACTGGACGCCGAGGCAATCGGGCTTTTTCGCGATCTCGGCGATGCCGTGCTCGACGCTGTAGTGCAGATATTCGTCCGCTCGCGCGATGGGCGTGCGGCCTTCCCAGATGCGCCCGACCAACGGGCTCGACAACAGCTTGCATTCGACGGCCATGGGGTGTTCCTTTCGATGTGCCGGTGAACATCGCCCGAAACATGGCGTGCTTGCAGAGCATGGGGCGTAGGAGCCGGCCACCTCCGGCTGCAAGCGAAGCCTGGGCCGGGTCAGGCTTCGAAGGCGCGCAGCAGCGCGTGCGAGAGGTCGGCCACGAGTGCTTCGCGCTGGGGAGAAGGGCGCCAGAACGCGCGGCTGGCCACGCCCGTGGCTTCCCATTCGGGATGGTTGCGCGCCGGCTGCACGCCGCGCACCGCGGCCGCGGCGGCACGCGTGGGGGCATCGCCGTTCTCGGGCGCATCGGCGGCGATGCGCTGCGTGGCCGCGTGGCCGCGCTGCTCGAGGGCCTGCGTGAGCTTGAGCTGCCATGCGGCCAGCGTGAACAGCACGCCGTCTTCCACCGTGAGTTCGTGCACGTCGCGCAGCTTGTTGGCCAGCTTGCGCCCGAGCGGCGCCAAGCCCTGCGACACCGCACCGCCGATGGCGCCGCCCAGCGCCGCGCCCGCACCGAGCGAGATGCCGGCCACCGCCAGGTCGGCCACCACGCCCACGGCCGCGCCGATGACCGCGCCCTTGCCGAGCCGCAGGCCCGCGTCCTTCATGGCTTCGGGGCTGAAGAAGTCGAGCGTCCAGCGGCCTTCGATCATCGGCAGCGGTGCCTCGTCGGCGTCGCCCTGGCGGAAGCCGTAGAGCGCGAGCAGGTCGTCGGTGCAGCGCTGGGCCTTGTCGAATACCGCCTTCTGCAGCGCCTCGACGAGCGCCTGGCGGCGTGCCGCGTCGGCGAACTCGGTGGACGACACCGTGCGGCGCACCGCGGCCGCATCGACGAGCAGGCCGGCGATGCGCGTGCAGGCGGACTGGCGGCGCCGGGCCGCCTCGGCGTCCAGCGCATCGACCACGGCGCGCAGCAGGTCGCGGCGCTCGCGCAGCAGCGTGGCGAGGTCGTTGTACAGGTCTTGTTCGGCGCCGACGAAGGGGGCCGCCGCGTCGAAGCGCACCTGCACGTGCAGGCCATAGGCCGAGAGCAGTTCCTTCCACGCCGTTTCGCGGCTGGCGGCATCGCGCACGAAATTCAGCACCGGCAGCACGGGGCGCGCACAGGAGTTGAGCAGTTCGATCTCGTCGCGGAACTTGGGCAGCACCGGCTCGCGCACGTCGATGACCAGAAAGGCCGCGTCGATGTCGAGCATGGTGCGCAGCACCTTGGCCTCCTGCTCGAACACGCCATGGGCTTCGGGACCCTGCAGGAACCGGCGGATGCGCTCGGGGGGCGTGGCCTGCTGGTCGAATCCGGTCAGGTGCTCGCGCAGCGCGACCGCGTCTTCCAGGCCTGGCGTGTCGAAGAAGCGCACGGCGGCTGCGCCATCCACGTCGAGGTCGACCGATTCGACATGGCGCGTGGTGCCGGGGCGCTGCGACACCTCGCCGAAGCCGACGCGGCGCGTGAGCGTGCGCAGCAGCGAGGTCTTGCCCGCGTTGGTGTGGCCGACGACGGCGATGCGGATGGGCGGTTGCGGCGTCACGGTGCGGCGACCCCGTCCTGCAAGGAGACGTCCAGGCGGTCGCCGGCGGTTACGCGCTCCAGGCCGGTGTCGCGCAGCCAGTCGAGCCAGCGCTGCGTGGCGCCGGCATGCGGCGCATCGGCCAGCCAGATTCGGCACTCGCCGCAATGCGCGAGCAGCTCGCGCAGGAAGCGCTCGGTGCCGCGATCGGGGCTCGATGCGGCGTGGCAGACCAGCAGCACGGTACGCGGATGGACGTGGGCCAACTGGTCGAGCAGGGCGCGGCGCGCGGGGGCGCTGCCGTCGATGCGCTGCACCTGCGTCGCGATGCCGGCGGGCAGGGCGGCTGGGGGCCAGGGCATGTCGGGTGGCAGTTCGAAGCCGACGACGAAGAGCGCGTCATGCAGCTCCGAGGCCGGCAGGCCCGTGGGCAGCGCACCGCGCGTGCGGCCCGGGTCGGCATCGACGATGGCCGCCGGGGCCATCGCGGCGAAGCGGGCCAGCAGCTTGCGGTAGTAGGGCTCGCTCCAGTCGGGCTGCAGCGCCTTGCGGCGGCTGCGCCACACGGCCGCGCTCCACAGCACGAGCACCACGCGCGGCAGCAGCCCGTAGACCACGATGCAGCCGGTAAGCCACAGCGCCCAGGCGCGTTGGCCGCCGGCGTTTGCGGCACCGGGTGCCGCGGCCAGCACGGCGGTGGCATCGGGCACGGGAAAGCCGAGCCGCGCCGGCGCCCAGCCCAGCGCCTGCACGGCCCGCACGAAGAATGCCGGCTCGAGGATCGTCGTCTCCCAGCTCAGCGTGTAGCTGCGGAACGCGAGCGCGAACAGCATCGCGGCCAGTACCACGGCGAACGACAGCGACCAGATGCCGTGGCTCACGAGCCCGAAGGCCCATGGCAGCAACTTCGCGCGGGACAGCAGCCCGGTGGCCGCACGCACCAGCAGCGGCGCCTGGCCGCGCCTGCCGCCGGCCACGCGGGCGGTGAGCGACAGCCAGATCCAGCCGAGCGATGCGGTACTGAAGGAAACGAAGGGCACCCACAGGCCCACGAGCCAGAGCAGCAGCGTGAGCACATGCAGGCCCAGCAGGCTCGCGAGCGCGACGATCACGTTGATGTGGCGCTCGCCGCCGCCGACCACGTTGCCCGCCAGCCCGAGGCCGGCCGCAACGATCAGCGCCACCAGCGCGAGCAGCACCCAAGGGGCCCAATGGCGGGCGCGTGCGAGTTCAGCCTGCAGGCCGATGCGTTCGCCGAGCCGGAGTGCGCGTTCGACGATCTGTCCGTGGGCATCGGCTGTGCGCGAGGCTGCGGTGCGCAGGGCTTGCGCATCGTCGAGCGGACCGGCCTGCTCGGTCCATCGGATGGCCTCGGTGATCACCGCGTCCGGAAAAGCAGTTTCGCGCAGCGCGGTGTTGGTCAACAGGGTCCCTTCGCAGCCAATCGGTCATCGCCCCGCCGGGTGCGGGGGGCGCGCGAATTATGCCCGGCGCATCAGGGACGGCCACGAAGGAAACGGGGCCGCAAGCGGCCCCGTTCTGCATGTCGCGGGAGGCGATGGCGCGTGCCCGGTCTCAGCGAAGGCCGAAGAACGAAAGCACGGCTACGACCACCACGATCAGACCGACGATGTAAATGATGGAATTCACGCGAGGACTCCTCTGTGTTGAGACGGGTCCAGCATTGCGCCGCCTGCGTGGCACCACTGTCGGCAGGGGGCGGCGTGTGCTGTAGGCGCGGGTGAAGCACCGCCCGGAGGTTTCCCCGGGGGCTCGTGGCGGCTCGCCTCATTTGTGACGATTGTTTGCAGGCGCAACCGGCGCCGTTCAGGCGCGCATCGCCTCGTCTTCCTCGAGGTTGTCGCCCAGGAAGCCACCGCTCTGGTGCGCCCACAGCCGCGCATACAGCCCGCCCTGCGCCATCAGCGTGCGGTGGTCGCCTTCTTCCACCACGCGGCCCTCGTCGAGCACGATCAGGCGGTCCATCGCGGCGATGGTCGACAGCCGGTGCGCGATCGCGATCACGGTCTTGCCCTCCATCAGCGCGTAGAGGCTTTGCTGGATGGCGGCCTCGACTTCGGAGTCGAGCGCGCTGGTGGCTTCGTCGAGCAGAAGGATCGGCGCGTCCTTCAGCATCACGCGCGCAATGGCCACGCGCTGGCGCTGGCCGCCCGAGAGCTTCACGCCGCGCTCGCCGACGTGCGCCTCGTAGCCGCGCCGTCCGGTTGCGTCGCCGAGCGTCTGGATGAATTCGTGCGCCTCGGCCCGCTTCGCCGCCGCCTCGATCTGTGCGTGCGTGGCATCGGGCCGCCCGTAGGCGATGTTGTCGGCCACCGAGCGGTGCATCAGCGAGGTGTCCTGCGTGACCATGCCGATGTGGCTGCGCAGCGAGTCCTGCGTGACGTGCGCGATGTCCTGCCCGTCGATCAGGATGCGGCCGCTCTCCAGGTCATGGAAGCGCAGCAGCAGGTTCACCAGCGTCGACTTGCCCGCGCCCGAACGGCCCACCAGGCCGATCTTCTCGCCGGGCTTCACCACGAGGTTCAGGTCGTCGATCACGCGGCGGCCTGCATCGGCATAGCGGAAGCTCGCGCGCTCGAAGCGCACCTCGCCGCGCGGGACTTCCAGGGTCTTGGCACCGGGCGCGTCGAGCACGGTGCGCGGGCGCGACAGCGTCTTCATGCCGTCCTGCACCGTGCCGATGTTCTCGAACAGGCTGGTCATCTCCCACATGATCCAGTGCGACATGCCCTGCAGCCGCAGCGCCATCGCCGTGGCCGCGGCCACCGCACCCACGCCCACCGCGCCGTGCGACCACAGCCACAGCGCCGTCCCTGCCATGCCGGCGGTGAGGCCCATGCTCAGCGTGTGGTTGACGATCTCGAAGGCGCTCACGAGGCGCATCTGCCCGTAGCCCGTCTTCATGAATTCGCGCATCGCGTCGCGCGCGAAGCCGGCCTCGCGCTGCGTGTGCGAGAACAGCTTGACGGTCGCGATGTTGGTGTAGGCGTCGGTCACGCGGCCGGTCATGAGCGCGCGGGCGTCGGCTTGCGCCTTGCCGACCTTGCCCAGGCGCGGCACGAAGTACACGAGCGAGCCGATGTAAAGCGCCAGCCAGATCAGGAAGGGCCATGCCAGTTGCGCGTCGAGCACGCCCACCAGCAGGATCATGGTGGCCACGTACACGCCCATGGCCACCAGCACGTCGGCCAGCACGAAGATGGTGTCGCGCACGGCCAGTGCGGTCTGCATCACCTTGGCCGTGATGCGGCCGGCGAACTCGTCCTGGTAGAAGGCCATGCTCTGGCCCAGCATCAGGCGGTGGAAGTTCCAGCGCAGGCGCATCGGCAGGTTCACCGCGAGCGTCTGGTGCTTCACGATGGTCTGCAGCGCGACCACGCCGATGCTGATCACCAGGAACGCGGCCAGCCACATGAGCGTGGTGCCGCGTTCTTCCCAGAGGCGCGAAGGCTCGAGCCCGCCGAGCCAGTCGACGATGCGCCCGAGGATCGCGAACAGCGCCGCCTCGAAGATCGACATGACGGCGGTGAGCGCGGCCATCGCGGCGATCTTGCCGCGCACGCCGTGCGTGCAGGCCCAGAGAAAGGCCACGAAGCCCTGCGGCGGCAACGCAGGTTCGGCTGCAGGGTAGGGGTGAAGGAGTTTTTCGAAGAGGCGGAACAAGGAAACAGTCTCCCGGAGAGCTCAGGACTTTAGCCGCGCATGCATGACCTTGCCCCGCAAAGGTGCGCTCAGCGGCGCATCCCTGCCGAGCCGCTCACCCAGGAAGTCAATGAAAGTACGCAGTTTGGGCGACATGTACTGCCGGCTCGTGTACACCGCGAACAGCGTGACGGGCGCGGCCTCGAACTCCGGCAGCAGCCGTACCAGCCGGCCCTGTGCGATGTCCTCGTCGATCAGCCACAGCGGCAAGAAGGCGATGCCCATGTCCGCGCGCACCGCGTGCAGCGTGAGCGTGGTGTCGTCGGAGCGCAGGGCCGGCGCCAGCCGCAGCGCAAACATCCGTCCGCCCGGCCCCTTGAGCGCGAGGTTCTCCAGATTCACGTAGCTCGGCACGATGGCACCGAGCTTCGCCAGGTCGGCCGGCAGCGCGGGAGCGCCGCCCATGCGCTCCAGGCAGGCCGGCGTGCCCGCGAGGTAGAAAGGCACGCGGCACAGCGGCCGGGCGATCAGCGCGGGCGAGGGCTCCTGCGTGGCGCGCAAGGCGAGGTCGTAGCCGTCGGCGGCGAGATCGACCTTGCGGTTCTCCAGATGCATGTCGACCAGCACCTCGGGGTATTTCTCGCGATAGTCGGCCAGCACCCGTGCGAAGCGCGGCGTGGCGCACCACACGGGCGCGCTCACCTTGAGCTGGCCGCGCGGCGCGTCGTGGGCCTGGCCGATGGCGGCTTCGGCCGCATCGAGCAGGTCGAGGGCGCGGCGGCTCTGCTCGTACCAGGCGGTGCCGGCCTCGGTCAGGCTCAGGTGACGGCTGGAGCGATGCAGCAGCCGCGCCCCGAGCGACTTCTCGAGCTGTGCCACGTGCTTGCTGGCCATCGGCGGCGAAAGGCCCAGCCGCTCGGCCGCGGCCACGAAACTGCCGGCCTCGACGACTTCGCGGAACACACGCAGGCTGGTCATCCGGTCCATGGCAATCTTTCCTGTGGAGAACTGATTCGATGCATGGTAGCCCGTCGATTTCCTTGCAGGAAATGTCTACAGTCGATGCAACGCCTTCAAGGAGCATCGACTTGACCCACGACAACGCCAGCGCTTCATCGCGCCTGCCCACCTACTTCATCTCGCACGGCGGCGGCCCCTGGCCCTGGATGAAAAAGGAAATGGGCCCGACCTACGACCAGCTCGCCGCCTCGCTGGCCGACATGCCGCGCCAGATAGGCCGCACGCCCAGCGCCATCCTGATGGTGTCGGCGCACTGGGAGGCGCCCGTCTTCACGGTGCAAGGCAACCCGAAGCCGCCGATGATCTACGACTACGGCGGCTTTCCGGCGCACACCTACGAAGTGCACTACGGCTCGCCCGGTTCGCCCGAACTCGCGCAGCGCGTGCAATCGCTGATTGCCGCGGCGGGCCTGCCGGTGCAGATCGACCCCGAGCGCGGCTACGACCACGGCATGTTCTCGCCGATGGCCGCGATGTACCCGAAGGCCGACGTGCCGGTGGTGCAGCTGTCGTTGCGCCGCGGGCTCGACCCTGCCGAGCACCTGGCGCTGGGCCGCGCGCTCGCGCCGCTGCGCGACGAGAACGTGCTGATCGTCGGCAGCGGCCTGAGCTATCACAACCTGCGCAACTTCGGGCCGCAGGCGCACGGTGTGTCGAAGGCTTTCGACGACTGGCTCGACGACGCGGTGGTGCAGGGCGCGCCGGCCGGGCGCAGCGCCCGACTGATCGACTGGGCTTCAGCCCCGGCGGCACGCATGGCGCATCCGCGCGAAGAGCACCTGATTCCACTCATGGTGGCCGTCGGTGCGGCAGAGGGCGAGACCGGCGAGCGCGTGTACCACGAGGATGCCTTCATGGGCGGCCTGGTGGTGTCGAGCTTTCGTTTCGGCGCCTGATCGGGGCTCAGCCGGCCGGGCTGGAGGCGCCCAGCGCCAGATAGCTGTCGTCGCCATTGAGGCTGCAGTCGAGCGTGTTCGGCGCCACGTCGCGCTCGAGCACTTCGAACATGCTGTCGACGAAATCCATCAGTCCATCCGACGCGGCAATGGCGCCGTCGACGTTCCCGCTCGCCACGGCCTCGATCACCGCAATGTGCCCATCGATGGTGCCCTGCAGGTCGACCTTCTCCGGCGCATGCATGTGATAGATCCAGCCGATGCGGCGAAAGATCGTGTGCAATGGCCGCAGCGTGCCCTCCACGAAAGGCTCCTGCGCGGCTGCCAGGAAGAGCTGGTCGATCAGGCGGTCGGCCACGTTGAACTGCTCGATCGTCATGTTCGCGCCGTGCTCGACGAGCTGCCGCTTGATGTGCTGCATGCGGTTGCGCTCCGATGCGCCTGAGCGCTCGGTGGCGAGCCGGATGACAAAGCGCTCCATGTCCCGGCGCAGCCTCAGCAGCAGGCGGTCGCGCGTGAGGTCGATGGGGGCGATGCGGATGCCGTGCCGCGGCGTGATCTGCACCAGCGTGTCGGCCGCCAGGCGATTGAGCGCCTGGTGCACCGGCGTGCGGCCGTAGCCGACCATGGCTTGCAACTCGTGCGTGGCCAGGAAGCGGCCGGGCGCCAGCTTGCAGCAGATCAGCAGTTCTTCGATGCGCTCGTAGGCCTGATCCGACTGGTTGGCGGGGCTCTTGTGCAAGGTGCCCGGCGCTGCGGTGTCGACGGAAACCAGCTTGGGCCTGGCAGGGGAACGGGTTGCCATGGAAATTCCTTGTTTCGAGGTCGGAGCATATCTGATATGCAAGGGAAATCACAGGACCGAACGTCCAATCTCCAATGAGGACGGTGCATTCTCTTCCTCCGTGTGAGGGAAGGGTAATTACGAATAAATATCGTGAAATATCACGATATTCTTGCGCACCTTTCACCGAAGAACTCGCGGCCACTGAGCTGCCTCCTGGAGACCTGCATGAAGAAACTCTCGAGCCTTCCTCGCCTACCCGTCAGCGCCGTCGCGCTCGGAGCCGCAGCCGTGTTCGCGTGGGCATTGCCCGGCGCTGCCTGCGCTCAGGCCAAGGAAACACTGAGCTTTGCCGGGGCGACCTTTGCGGAATCGGGGCGTGGCGACAAGCTCAAGCAGTGGGTCGACAAGTTCAACAAGAGCCAGACCGCCATTGAAGTGCAGCCACTCGCGCTGCCTTTTTCCACGCTCGCCAAGACCGTGTTCACACAGATGGGCGGCGGCGCCGGGCCCGATCTCATCCGCTTCGATCTGATCGACTACTACGCCGCCGCGCAGGCGCAGCGCATCGTGGCCATCGACGGCGACATCAAGCCGGCCGACTACCGTCTGACCGACCCCAACAAGTACCTCGTGATCGGCGGCAAGCGCTACGGCGTGCCATTCGAGATCAGCAACTACCAGCTGATCTATAACCCGCAACTGCTCAAGGGCGGCAAGCCGCCGGCCACGTTCGACGAGTTCCTGAGCGCCGCCAAGGCGGCCACCGGTGAGAACGTATTCGGCTTCGCCTACCGCGCCACCATGGCCGAGAGCAACGGTTTCTGGCAGGACCTGTGCAACTTCGTCTACGGCTTCGGCGGGCGCTGGAGCGACGACAAGGGCAACCTCACCATCAACAGCGCCAAGGTGGTGGAGGGTGTGGTCGCCTACAAGAAGATGTACGACCTGGGCGCCACGCCGAAGGGGGCCGATGCCGCCACCTACCGCCGCATGTTCTGGGAGAAGAAGCTGGCGATGGAGATCGACAACGGTGGAGTGGCCGGCATCTTCAACCAGCAGGCGCCCGACCTGCCGCTTGCCGCCGCGCCGTCGCCGTTCCCGACCCGCGCGCAGGGCCTGATCCTCGCGCCGCTGGCCATCAACGCCAACACGAAGCACAAGGCCGCCGCCATCACCTTCGTCAAGTGGATGATGCAGCCGGACAACCAGAAGGAGCTGCAGGCCATCCTCGGCGCGGCCGGCGTCGCCACGGTGGTCGAGCGTACGCCCGAGGAGCTCAAGGCCAAGCCATGGCTCAAGGTGTATGACGACCAGTCGCCGCACAGCGTGCCCCAGCTTGTGCGGGGCTTCGAGGCACGCACGCCCGAGATCCAGCAGGTGATCCTGGAGCAGGTGCTGCGCGTGCTTCAGGGTGGCGCCGATCCGCAGAAGGCCATGGACGACGCCCAGCGCTTGGTCAGTGCCCGCGTGCTGCGCAAGTAAGCCGGCGCGAAAGCACTGCCGATGACTGCCAACAAGCAAGCCGCCTCGGGCGGGGTGGGGTGGGCGCCTTATCTGTTCTGCGCGCCCGTCATGCTGTACCTGCTGGTCTTTCAGGCCTATCCGCTGGTGCAGGAGCTGTACCTGAGCTTCACGCAGACTTCGCTGCTGTCGCCGGGCCAGCACGGCTGGGTGGGGCTGCGCAACTACACGGACCTGTTCGGCCAGCCCGAGTTCGCCCAGGTGCTGGTGATTACCGGGGTCTACACGGTGGCCTGCGTGGTGTTCGCAATCGGCATCGGCCTGGGGACGGCGCTGCTGCTCAACATGCCGTTTCGCGGGCGCGGCATCGCGCGTTCGCTCATCACCATTCCGTGGGCGGCGCCGCCAGTCGCGGTCGCGTTGATCTTCATCTGGATGTTCAACGGCCAGTACGGCGTGCTGCAGCACGTCTTCCAGTTCCTCGGCCTGTCGTCGGGCATGGAAGGCTGGCTCGACAACCCCGCGCGGGCATTGCCCGCGGTGCTGCTCACCACCGTGTGGCAGATCTTTCCCTTCACCTCGGTGGTAATCCTGTCGGCGCTGCAGGGCGTGTCGAGCGACCTGCGCGAGGCAGCGATCATCGACGGCGCCGACCGCCTGAGCGTGTTCGGCGCGGTCGTGTGGCCCGCCATCCGACCTACCGTGATGTTGCTGACGCTGTTCATCACGATCTGGTCGCTGCGCCGCTTCGACCTGATCTGGCTCATGACGCAGGGCGGCCCCATCGGCTCCACCAACACGCTCGTCATCGAGCTGTACCGGCGGGCCTTCACCTACCGCGAGCTGGGCGAGGCCGCGGCGGTGGGCATGGTCGGCCTGTCGCTCGCGCTGGCGATCACGGTGATCTATTTCCGTCTGACGGTGCGCGCTGAGCGCGCGGCGGGGCACTGATGAGAACAACAACGACAACCCTCGCTTGGCGCCAGGCGCTGCTGATGATCGTGATCCTCGGCATGCTGGGCGTCACGGCCTTTCCGATCTACTGGATGCTGGTCACCTCGACCACGTCGTCGGCCGATCTTTTCTCGACCTCGCCGCACCTTCTGCCCGGCCTGGCGCAATGGCACGTGTTCCGCGATGTGTTCGCCAGCACCGAGGTCGGCACCTGGCTGCTCAACAGCGCCATCGTGGCGGTCGGCACCACGGTGCTGAGCCTGGCGCTCGCGGTGCTGCCGGCGTATGCGCTGTCGCGCTTCAGGTTCGCCGGCATTGCCATCGTGGGGCTCGCACTCTTCGTCACGCAGATGCTGCCCGAGGCGATGCTGGTGGTGCCGCTGTACGCGATCTTCGGGCAGCTCTCGCTGCTGAACACGCTCACCGGCCTGATCCTGGTGAACACCGCCTTCACGGTGCCGGTGATCACCTGGATATTGAAAGGCGCCATCGACGGCGTGCCGATCGACATCGAGGAGGCTGCCAGCATCGACGGCTGCTCGCGGCTGGGCACGGTGTTCATCGTCGTGATTCCGCTCATTATGCCGACGCTCGCGGCCACCGCGGTGATCGCCTTTTTCCACGGCTGGAACGAGTACGTGTTCGCGCAGACGCTGGTCAGCGCGCCCGAGCTGCACACCGCGTCGGTGGGACTGGCCGGCTTTGTCGGCGAACTCAGCACGCCGCTGCATTCGGTGATGGCCATCGGGCTGATGTACACGCTGCCCGCCGTCTTCTTCTATCTCCTCGTGCAGCGCTATGTCGTTGCCGGCATGACCGCCGGCAGCGTCAAGGGCTGACGGAACGCAAGGATCGCATCGTGTCATCCATCTCCCTGAAAAACGTCACCAAGACCTTCGGTGCAAAGACGGTGCTGGGCAACATCCACGTTGATGTGCCCGCCGGCGAATTCCTGGTGCTGCTGGGCCCCTCGGGTTGCGGCAAGTCGACCCTGCTGCGCATGCTGGCAGGTCTTGAAACCGTCAGCGGCGGCGAGATCCACCTCGGCCAGCGGCGCGTCGACACGCTGCCGCCCAGCGCGCGCGACATGGCCTTCGTGTTCCAGTCGTATGCGCTCTATCCCCACATGACGGTGCGGCGCAACATCACCTTCCCGCTGATCATGCGCAAGTTCCGGTGGTGGTTTCACATACCGGTTCTGGGGCATTTCGCCAAGCGCCGAATCGAAAGCTCGCCCGAAGTCCGGGAACTGGTCGATCGCACCGCGAAGATCCTGTCGCTCACCGAAATGATGGACCGCCACCCGCGCACGCTCTCGGGCGGGCAGCGCCAGCGCGTGGCGCTGGGCCGCGCCATGGTGCGCCAACCCGAGGTGTTCCTGATGGACGAGCCGCTGTCGAACCTCGACGCCAAGCTGCGCTCGTCGATGCGCGCCGAGATCATCAAGCTGCACCGCGACCTGGGCGGCACCTTCGTCTACGTCACGCACGACCAGATCGAAGCCATGACCATGGGCACGCGCATCGTGCTGATGCATGCCGGCGAGGCGCAGCAGATCGGCACTCCGCGCGAGATCTACACCAACCCCGCCAACACCTTCGTGGCGCGCTTCATCGGCACGCCGGCCATGAACCTGGTGCACGCGCGCATCGACGGCGGCCGGCTGGCCATCGGCGAGCTGCGGATGCCGCTGCCGGCGCACCTGGGCGTACGCGGCGCCAGCAGCGGCGCGGAAGTACTGGTGGGCGTGCGGCCCAACGCGCTCGCCATCGGCACCGATCCGGCGCAACCCGGCATGGCCGGCACCGTGGCGCTGGTCGAGCACGTGGGGGCCGAATCGATCGTGACCGTTCGCCTCGACACGGCCCGCACCGCGCACGACCGTGACGACGGCGTGGGTGACGAGATCATGGTCACGCAGGCGGGCTATAGCACGCTGCAGGCTGGCGACAAGGTGCGTGTCTCGCTCGACCTGACGCAGGCCGTGCTGTTCTCGGCCGAGTCGGGCCGGCGCATCTCGAACGACATCCCTCTGCCCGCCGAGGCGCCGCACGCGGCCCCGGGCTTTTCCACCCAGCACTGACGAACGCGAAACATGGCAACACTCATCTCCGACGTGAAGGTCATCCTCACGGCGCCCGAGGGCATCAACCTCGTGGTCGTAAAGGTCGAGACCAACCAGCCCGGCCTGTACGGCCTCGGGTGCGCGACCTTCGCCTACCGCCACCTCGTCGTTCAATGCCTGGTCGAGCAGTACCTCAAGCCGCTGCTGGTCGGGCGCGACGTGAGCGCGATCGAAGAGCTCTGGCAGCTCATGCACCAGAACGCCTATTGGCGCAACGGCCCGGCCGAAAACAACGCGATCTCGGGCGTCGACATGGCGCTGTGGGACATCAAGGGAAAGATGGCAGGCATGCCGGTCTACCAGCTGTTTGGCGGCAAGGTGCGCGAAGGCGTGCCGATCTACCGGCATGCCGACGGCCGCGACCTGGCCGAGCTGTGCGACAACATCCAGGGCTACATGGCGCAGGGCATCACCCACGTCCGCTGCCAGAGCGGCGGCTACGGCGGTGGCGGCTTCGGCGCCGCGCCCGCCAGCGCGCCGCGCGGCGCACCCGACGGCGTCTACCTCGACAGCCGAAGCTACATGCGCGACACGCTCAAGCTCTTCGAGGGCATCCGTAGCAAGGTGGGATTCGACGTGGCCCTGTGCCATGACGTGCATGAGCGCCTGAGCCCGATCGAGGCGATCAGGTTTGCCTGCGAGATGGAACGCTTCGAGCTGTTCTTCCTGGAAGACGTGATCCCGCTGGAAGAGGGCAAGTGGCTGCGCCAGTTGCGCGAGAAGACGCGGATTCCGTTGGCGCAGGGCGAGCTCTTCAACAACCCTTATGAGTGGAAGACGCTCATCACCGAGCGGCTCATCGACTTCATCCGCGTCCACCTGAGCCAGATCGGCGGCATCACACCCGGGCGCAAGCTGCAGCTCTTTGCCGAGCAGTTCGGCGTCAAGACGGCCTGGCACGGGCCCGGCGACATGTCGCCGGTCGCGCACGCGGCCAACATCCACATCGACCTGGCCGCGCGCAATTTCGGTGTGCAGGAATGGTCGGGCGTGCAGCCGCCCAACTTCGTGATCCAGGACCTGAAGGGCCCGCCCGGCGCGCTGCTGGACGTGTT
Organism: Variovorax sp. Varisp36; assembly: GCF_047304235.1. NCBI lineage: Bacteria > Pseudomonadati > Pseudomonadota > Betaproteobacteria > Burkholderiales > Comamonadaceae > Variovorax > Variovorax sp. Varisp36. Next base: position 109,556 of record NZ_JBGLYU010000002.1, on the reverse strand, counting down.
CCCCGGGCTGCCCGAATTCAAGGCGGGCTACGTCTACGCCAACGACAAGCCGGGCCTCGGCGTGGACATCGACGAGGAAGAGGCCCGCAAGTACCCCTGCGAGAACGCCGTGACCACCTGGACGCAGACGCGCCTGGTCGACGGCACCCTGCAAACCCCCTGAGGAAATCCATCATGTCCACCCAACTCTTCAGCCTCGCGGGCAAGACCGCACTCGTGACCGGTTCCTCACGCGGGCTCGGCTTCGCCATTGCAGAAGGACTTGCCGCCGCGGGCGCGCGCCTGATGCTCAACGGCGTCGACGCCGCCCGGCTCGACGCCTCCGCCGCCGCCTTGCGCGACAAGGGCTACACCGTCGACGCCCATGCGTTCGACGTATGCGATGAAGCTGCGGTCGTCGCGGCCTTCGCCAAGCTCGATGCGGCCGGCATTGCCGTCGACATCCTGGTCAACAACGCCGGCGTGCAGTACCGCAAGCCGATGGTCGAGCTGGCCACCGAAGACTGGCGCCGCGTGATCGAGACCAACCTCACCAGCGCCTTCGTCGTCGGGCGCGAGGCGGCCAGGCGGATGATCCCGCGCGGCCGGGGCAAGGTGATCAACATCGGCTCGCTCACCAGCGAACTGGCGCGTGCCACGGTGGCGCCCTACACGGTCGCCAAGGGCGGCATCAAGATGCTGACCCGTGCCATGACCGCCGAGTGGGCGGCCCACAACATCCAGGCCAACGCCATCGGACCGGGCTACATGCTGACCGACATGAACCAGGCGTTGATCGACAACCCGAGCTTCGACGCCTGGGTCAAGGGGCGCACCCCGGCCGGGCGCTGGGGCAAGCCCGAGGAGCTGATCGGCACCGCCATCTTCCTTGCGTCCGACGCATCCAACTACGTGAGCGGGCAGATCATCTATGTCGATGGCGGCATGGTGTCCGTGCTCTGACGATCACCCAAAGAAGGAGACATCCATGAAGCACTTTCGTCTTGCCTGCGCAGCCGCCGCGACTTTCGCGGGCATGCTGCTGACCTTGCCTGTCGTGCATGCAGCGGACTACCCCACGCGGCCGATCGAAGTGATCGTGCCTTCCTCGGCCGGCGGCGGCACCGACGTGATGGCCCGGCTCTTCGCCGATGCGGTGAAGAAAAGCGTGCCGCAGCCCCTGATCGTCGTCAACAAGCCCGGCGCGGGCGGCGGCATCGGCATGACCGAGGCGCAGCGCGCGCCGGCCGACGGCTACAAGATCGGCGTGCTCATTTCGGAGCTGGCGATCATTCCCCACCTCAACATGACGAAGGTGACGACCGCCGACTTCATTCCGATCGCGCGGCTCAACGGTGACCCGGGCGTGATCGCCGTGCGTGCCGAGTCGCCGTACAAGACCATCGACGACCTGCTGGCCGCCGCGCGCAAGCAGGACGGCGCGGTGTCGATGGGCAATGCGGGCACCGGCACCATCTGGCACTTGGCGGCGGCTGCCGTCGAGCAGAAGACGCGGGTGCGCTTCAACCATGTTCCGTTCCAGGGTGCGGCACCGAGCGTGGGTGCGCTGGTCGGAGGGCACGTGGATGCAATCATGGTGAGCCCGGCCGAGATCGGCTCGCACGTCGCAGCGGGCAAGGTGCGCGTACTGGTCGCGATGTCCGACCAGCGGCTGCCCGCGCCCTACGATAAGGTCGTGACCTTCAAGGAGAAGGGCGTGGATCTTGTCGTCGGTACGTGGCGCGGATTGGGTGTGCCGCTGAACACGCCGCCCGACGTGGTCAAGTACCTGCGCGATGCCACGCGCAAGACGGCCGAAGACCCCGCATTCCGGGATGCGCTCGTCAGGGCCAACCTGCAGCCGGCTTACATGGAGGGCGAGCAGTTCCAGGTCTTCATGAACAGCCAGTCCGTCTACTTCAAGTCGCTGCTCGACAGCGTAGATCTCAAGAAATAAAGGGCCATCACCATGGAAGCTCTCGTCATTCATGCCCCGGGCGATCTGCGCGTCGAGGAGTTCGAAACCGCCGAGTTGGGTGCCGGCCAACTGCAGGTGCGCGTGCGCTGCGGCGGCATCTGCGGGTCGGACCTGCACTACTACCAGCACGGCGGCTTCGGCACCATCCGCATCAAGGAGCCGATGGTGCTCGGTCACGAGGTGGCGGGCGTGATCGAGGCGGTCGGCACCGGGGTCACGGACTTCAAGCCGGGCGAGCGCATCGCGATCAGCCCGAGCCGTCCGTGCGGCCTCTGCACGTACTGCCAGCAGGGCCTGCAGAACCACTGCCTGGACATGCGCTACTACGGCAGTGCGATGCGCACGCCGCATGTGCAGGGTGCCTTTCGCCAGCAGATCGTGGTCGACACGCACCAGGCGCACCGGCTGGCAGATTCGCTCAGCGATGCCGAGGGTTCGATGGCTGAGCCTTTCGCGGTGGCGCTGCACGCGGTGCGTCGCGCCGGGCCGTTGCTCGGCAAGCGCGTGCTGGTCACGGGCTGCGGGCCGATCGGTGCGTTGGCGATCATCGCGGCGCGACGTGCGGGGGCGGGTCACATCGTCGCGACCGACGTCGGCGCGCACACGCTGGGCAAGGCGCTCAAGGTCGGCGCGGACGAAGTCGTCAACGTGGCCGAGACTCCGGACGGTCTGGCGCGCTTCACAGCGGACAAGGGCAGTTTCGATGTGCTGTTCGAAGCGAGCGGCAATGCCCGCGCGCTGGTCGGCGCCTTCGACGCGCTGCGGCCGCGCGGCGTCATCGTGCAACTGGGCCTCGGCGGCGACATGACACTGCCGATCAACACCATCGTAGCCAAGGAGTTCGACCTGCGCGGGGCGTTCCGTTTCCACGAAGAGTTCGCGGTGGCGGTCGAACTGCTCAACAAGGGCCTGGTCGACGTGAAGCCGCTGATCTCCGCGACCTTGTCCTACCGCGATTCGGCGCGGGCCTTCGCGTTGGCGGCCGACCGGTCGCAGTCCATGAAGGTGATCCTGAACTTCGATTGAGGCTTCAGCCCCGCCGCACGCCCTCGGCATCCACCAGCCCGACGCGCGTCTGCCGGCCCCAGGTGCCGCGCCCGGTCAGGAACATCCACCAGCCCCAGGCCGCGCCCGTGTGGCGCAGTATCTGGAAGGTGAAGGGCTCGACCAGCGCGGCCAGGAAGGCCTGCACCATGTTGGCTTCGCTGCCGTGGCCTATCCAGCGCCGGTACAGGAACACCGACCACAGGTGGAAGACGAGGTCGAGCACGATCTTCGCGCCGATCACGCCGGCCACCGGCGCGAGCACGCCGAAGTTGCCGCGCACCAGGTACACCAGCAGCAGCCCGAAGGCCGCAAGGCCGTAGAGCGGCTGCAGCGTGTCGATGGCCTTCACCGGCAGCATCGCAACGCCGAGCCAGCCATAGCGCCGGTCGCCAACCATGGCGCGGTACCAGAACTGCGTCTGCAGGAAGCCGCCGAACCAGCGGCGGCGCTGGCGCAGGAAGGCGCCCGTGCTGCTGGGCGCATCGGTGTGGGCCTGCGCGTCGCCCAGCACGCGCACCGTCCACGGCAGGCCGTGGGCCTGGGCGTGGCGGTGCAGGCGGTGGATGAGCTCGTAGTCTTCCACCAGGCAGTCCGTGTCGAAGCCGCCCACGGCGCGCACAGCGCCGGTGCGAAAGCCGGCGAAGGCGCCCGAGATCAGCAGCAGCCCGTTGACGCGCATCCACGCGTAGCGCGAGAGGAAGTTGCGGATGTACTCGTAGGTCTGGAACCACTGGAAGCAGCGCCCGGCCAGCGTGCGGCTGCACACCGGGATGATGACGCCGGTGGCGGCCACGAGGTTGGGCTCTTCGGAGAACGCCCGGCGCACGGCGCCGATGGCCTGGCTGTCGAGCAGCGTGTCGCCATCGACCGTGAGCACGGTGTCGGTGTCGATACGCAGGATGGCCGCGTTCAGCGCGGCCGCCTTGCCGCCATGCGGCAGGCGCAACCAGAAAAGAGAAGGATGTGTCGTGCTGGGCGCGCTCAACTCGCCCGGGGCCGGCGCGACGAGCCCGTAGCGCGTGGTCAGCAGCTCGGCCGTGCCGTCGGTCGAACCATCGTCGGCGATCACGATGCGGTCGGGCAGGTCGGTCTGGCCGAGCAGGGCGGCCAGCGTCACAGGCAGCACGGCGGCCTCGTTGTGCGAGGCGACGATCACGCCCAGCGTGTCGCGCCGGGTCGCGCTTGTGACAGCGGGCAGGGGGCGCGGCCGCAGGATCGGCAGCGTCATCCACGCCACGAACAGCAGCAGTACCGTGTCGTACAGCACATAGGCCACGCCTACCGACCATGCGGCGACGTTGCCGAACTTGAAGGCCATGGCGAAGAGCAGCGCCCACAGCACGAGCACGCCGCCGTGGATGAGCCAGCTTCGCAGCGGAGTATTGGGGGGCGACAGGCGCGGCGATGCGGCCGCGAAGGCGCGTTGGAGAGAATCGTTCAAGTGAAGGTGCCCCGGGGCGACAGTCGGTCGTTCGTCGATACGCAAAAACTCGGCCTGCGGTTTCGAAAATCCCGGGCAAAGCCGGGACAATCGCACGCGCCTTCGACTGAGTCGCCTCACGCCCGAAAATTCCCCGCATGCTCGCACAAACCCGCTACACCCGAACCGCCATCGTGCTGCACTGGCTGGTCGCGGTGCTCATGATCGCCAACATCGTCCTGATCCTGCTGGTCGACCATTACCCCGACGACTGGGTGCGCCCGGCCGTCGACACCCACAAGTCGATCGGCATCACCGTGCTGGGCCTCGTGATCCTGCGGCTCCTCTGGCGCGCCACGCATAAACCGCCACCCATGCCGGGCTCGTACGGTGCGCTCGCACGGTTCGCGGCGCATGCGGCCCATGGCGCGCTGTACCTTGTGATGGTTTTGCTGCCGCTGTCGGGCTGGATGCACGACTCGGCCTGGAAGGACGCGGCCACCCACCCGATGCAGCTCTTCGGCCTGTTCGAATGGCCGCGCATCGGCTGGATCATGGCCATCGAGCCTGCCGTGAAGGAAACCTGGCACACCGTGCTGGGCGGCGTGCACGCCTGGGCGGGCTATGTGCTGTACGTGCTCTTCGGGCTGCACGTGCTGGGTGCGCTCAAGCACCAGTTCCTCGATGGCGAGGCCGAACTCCAGCGGATGCTGCCATGACGACACCGCAGGCCGGGGCACGCGACCTCATCGCGCGCATCGACGCACTCTCCACCCACCACGACCCGGTGCACGAGGGCGTGCGCGTGCGCTGGCGCCGCTTCGGCACCGACGTGACGAAGCCCCCGCTGGTGCTGCTGCACGGCGGCCACGGCAGCTGGATGCATTGGCTGCGCAATGCCGAGGCGCTCTCGGCCGGCCGCACGCTGTGGCTGCCCGACATGCCGGGTTTCAACGAATCCGATGCGCTGCCGCGCGTGGCGCCGGGCGAAGACCCGCTGCAGCCCCTGCTGGCCGCGCTCGGTGGCACGCTCGACCAGCTCATCGGCGCGGGTACCGTCATCGACCTCGGCGGCTTCTCCTTCGGCGGTCTGACGGCCGCGCGCTTCGGGGCCGGGCGCGGGGCGGTGCGCCGCTTCGCGCTGATCGGCAGCGGCGGCCACGGCACGCTGCGGCGCATGACGGCGAAGATGATCAACTGGCGCGCCGCGCCCAACCGCGACGAAGAGCGTGCCGCACTGCTGCGCAACCTGGGCGCGCTGATGCTGCACGACGAGCCAGCCATCGATGCGCTGGCCTTCGAGATCCACGACATCTCCTGCCATGGCACGCGCTTTCGCAGCAAGGAGGTGTCGCAGTCGGGCGGGCTGCAGCAGGCGATCGGCACCATGAGCGTGCCGACGCTGCTGCTGTGGGGCGAGTTCGACGTCACGGCCGATCCGCGCCCGCTGGTGGCGCAGCTCGCCGCCGAAGGGCCGGCGCGCGAAGGCGTGGTGATCGACGGCGCCGGGCACTGGGCGCAGTACGAGCGCGCCGATGAGGTCAACGCGCGGCTCGTGGAGTTCTTCCGCTGAGCCTGACTTACTGGGACTGCTTCACCAGCCCCAGCTTGCGGATGATGTCGCCCCACTGGTCGTAGGTCGCGCGCGTCAGGTCGGCCAGTTGCCGCGGGCTCGACGACTCGGCCTCGTAGGCGCCCTGGCGGAAGAAGTCGCGCGTGGCCGGCATCGCCAGAACCTGCGCCAGCGCGGCGTTGAGCTTCTCGACCACCGGCGCCGGCATGCGCGCCGGCCCGTAGAAGCCCAGCCAGCTCGGCATGTCGACACCGCTCACGCCCTGTTCGCCCATGGTGGGCACGTCGGGCAGCATCGGGCTGCGCTTCGGTGCGGCCACGGCCAGCATGCGCACCTTGCCGGTGGCGGTGTTCTGGATGGCGTTGGGCGCCGCGTCGAAGTAGTACTGCACGCGGCCCGCGAGAAAGTCTTTTGCGGCATCGGCGCCACCCTTGTACGGCACGTGCACCACGTCCAGCCCGGCCTGCCGCGCGAAGGCTTCGCCGTAGATGTGCGAGGAGGTGCCGGTGCCGAAGGAGGCATAGCTCATCTTCCCCGGGTTGGCCTTGATGTACGCCACCAGCTCCTGCACCGTGCGCGCCGGCACGCTCGCGTGCACGGTCAGCACCAGCGGGCCGCGCGCGCCGAGCGATATCGGCGTCAGGTCCTTGAACGGGTCGTAACGCACCTGCGCCAGCGTCTGCGGGTTCTGCGCCACCACGGAGGAGGGCGCGTACATGAAGGTGTAGCCGTCGGGCGCGGCGCGGATGACTTCCTCCGTCGCGAGGATGAAGCTCGCGCCCGGACGGTTCTCCACAATCACCGGCGTCTGCAGCACCTCGCCGAGCTTGTTGGCGACGAAGCGGGCCTGCGCGTCCGAGGCGCCGCCGGCCGCCAGGCCCAGCACGATGCGGATGGTGCGGCCCTTGTCGGGAAAGGGCGCGGCGGCATGCGCAAGCAGTGTAGGCATGGCCGCGCCGAGCGCGAGCCAGGCGGCAACGCGGCGGCGGCGAAGAGAAGAAACAGGCCCGCCGCTCATTGCTTGACGAACCCCACCTGCTGCACCATCGCGCCCCAGCTGTCGTAGGTCGAGCGCGTGATGCTGGCGAATTCCGCCGGCGTGGTCGAGCCGGCCTCGTAGCCGCCGCTGCGGTAGAACTCGCGCACCTGCGGCATCGCCAGCACCTTCGCCAGCGCGGTGTTGAGCTTCTCGACCACCGGCGCCGGCATGCGCGCCGGGCCGTAGAAGCCCAGCCAGCTCGGCAGGTCGAGCCCGGCGTAGCCCTGCTCGGCGAAGGTGGGCACGTCGGGCAGCGCGGCGATGCGCGCATTGGCCGCCACCGCGAGGATCTTCACCTTGCCGGTGGAGGCGGTGATGATGGCCGAGGAGGCCGAGTCGAACATGTACTGCACGCGCCCGCCGATCAGGTCCTTCGCCGCGTCGGAGCCGCCCTTGTACGGGATGTGCACCGCGTCGATGCCGGTCTTCTTCACGAAGGCCTCGCCATAGATGTGCGAAGAGGTGCCCGCGCCGAAGGAGGCGTAGCTCACCTTGCCCGGATGCGCCTTCACGTAGGCCACCAGTTCCTTCACGTTGTTCACCGGCACGCTGGTGCTCAGCGACAGCACCAGCGGCCCGCGCCCGCCCATCGAGATGGCGGTGAAGTCCTTGAATGGGTCGTAGGGCACCTGCGCGAAGGTGTGCGGGTTCTGCGCCATGGTGGACGAGGGCGCGTACAGCAGCGTGTAGCCGTCGGGCTGGGCGCGCGACACCTCGTTGGCCGCCAGCATGGTGCTGGCGCCGGGCTTGTTGTCCACGATCACGCTGGTGTCGAGCACCTCGCCGAGCTTCTGCGCAACGATGCGCGCCTGCGCGTCGGTGCCGCCGCCGGGCGTGAAGCCCACGACGATGCGGATGGGCTTGCCGCGCACCGGGAAGTCTTGCGCGAGTGCCAGTGGCGCGAGGCCCAGAAGGGCTGCGGCGCCGAGGGCCGAGCCGAAGGCACGGCGGGTGCCGTGGGGTTTCTTCATCGATGTCTCCGTTGGGATGCTTCTTCAATATTGATCTTGAAATCCATAAAAATCCATATTAACTAGGGAATACCCCAAATAAACGCGCATTTTGTTTGACAAAATGGAAAGTGAAATCAAAATACGAAGAAACAAGCCAAGCCGAGAACGCATTCATGAAAACTGTCGTCCGTACCGACGAGCGCATCCTGTCCTCCGACATCTTCGACCGCGACAGCCGCGTCAAGCGGCCTGACCACGGCAGCTGGGCCGAGCCCGGCAAGAGCATCCCGGTCTATCACCGTTGCGGCGTGCTGGTGGTGGGCGGCGGCCCCTCGGGCACCGCCGCCGCTGCCGCCGCGGCCCGTGCGGGCGCCGACGTGGCGCTGCTGGAGCGCTACAACCACCTGGGAGGCCTCTCGACCGGCGGCCTGGTCATCTGGATCGACCGCATGACCGACTGGGAAGGCAAGCTGGTGATCCGCGGCTTCGCCGAAGAGCTGTTCGACCGCCTGCCGGCCGAGGCCATCGCCGGCCCGGCACGCGAGGACTGGGGCTCGCAGGACGCCGCCAAGGCCGCGCACTGGTCGCAGCGCACCGCCGCCTACCACGGCGTCGTCACCTGGTCGCCCACCATCGACCCCGAGCGGCTGAAACTGCTCTCGCAGGAGATCGTGCTGGAGCGCAAGGTCAAGCTCATCTACCACTCGTGGGCGGCCATTCCCATCGTGCAGGACGGCGCGGTGAAGGGCGTGGTGTTCGAGAGCAAGGAAGGCCGCATGGCCATCATGGCCGACGTGGTGGTCGACGCCACCGGCGACGGCGACCTGTTCGCCCGCGCCGGCGCCGAGTACGTGAACGACATCGAGGAGGCCGACGTGCATCACTGCATGAACACCTCGTGGCTCTTCGGCGGCGTGGACATGAACCGCTGGATCGGGTTCAAGGCGGGCAAGCCCGAGGCCTTCACCGCCTTCATGGCGGGCGGGCGCGAGCAGTGCGGCCTGTTCGAGCGGCCCTTCGTGTCGTGGCGCAACGACGTGGCGCTCTTCATGGGGCCGCGGCAGTCGGGCTACTCGGCGCTCGACGTGGACGACCTCACTGCCGTGGAGGTGCGCTCGCACCGCGCCATGGCCGCGCACCTGGACTACTTCCGCGCCCATGCGCCGGGCTTCGAGAACGCCTACCTGATGCTGAGCGCGCCGCAGATCGGCGTGCGCCATGCGCGGCGCCTTGTCGGCGTGGGCTCGGTGCTGCGCAGCCAGTGGCCCGACGGCGTGCCGCTGGCCGACGAGATCGGCGTGTCGCCCGCCGTCTCGCCCAAGTTCCCGAACATCTCCATTCCCTACGGTGCGCTGGTGCCCAGGCAGCTCGACGGCCTGCTGGCCTGCGGGCGCCACATCTCTTGCGACCGTAACTCGCACGGCTTCATGCGCGAGATCCCGCAGTGCTGGATCACAGGCCAGGCGGCGGGCGTGGCGGCGGCGCTGGCTTCGCGCGGCGACATCGCTCCGCGCTTCGTCGACGTGGGCGCGCTGCAGTCCGCGCTGCTGGAGCAGGGCGTGTACCTGCGCGCCGGTGCCGGCGCCGGGCAGGGCGACAGCGCTTCGCTGGCCACGGCCGAGGCAGGTGCCTGACGCACGCGCAAGGCCATGAACCCGGCAACCCTGCGTTCGCGAGCCTCTACATTGGAGAGTCTTGCGAAGGATTCCTCCATGTCCACTGAAAAAAACGACAGCTCCTTTTCCGCGGCCGAGCCGGCCGATGTGCGCGGCGAGCGTTCCGACACGGTGAGCGCGCTGGAGCGCGGCATCTCCGTGCTGCGCTGCTTCAGCGAAGAACGCCCGGTGCTGGGCCATGCCGACATTGCACGCATCACCGGCATTCCGCGCCCCACCGTCAACCGGCTGGTCGCCACGCTGCTCTCGCTGGGCATGCTCAAGCCCGCGCAGGCGGCGGACCGCTTCATGCTCGGGCCGGGCGTGGTGTCGCTGTCGCGCGTGTTCCTCGGCAGCCTCGACGTGCGCGCCGCCGCGCGGCCCAGCATGCAGGCGATGGCGGAAGAAGTCGGCGCCTCGGTCTACCTGGCCGTGCGCGACGGCATGGAGATGGTGCTGATCGAAGCCTGCCGCCCCCGCTCGTCGATGCTTTCGGCGCGGCTGGACGTGGGCTCACGTGCGCCGCTGGCCAACTCGGCGCTCGGCCGCTCGTACCTTTCGGCGTTGCCCGAGGCCCAGCGCAATCAGCTCATCGATTCGATGCGCCTGCTGCGCGGCCCCGAGTGGGACAGCATCGCGCCCGGCATGAACCGCGCCATCGGCGAGTCGAAGCGGCTGGGCTACTGCCTCTCGCTCGGCGAGTTCCACCGCGAGATCAACTCGGTGTCGGTGCCGCTCATCGGACCCGACGGCGAGGTGATGGCGCTCAACGGCGGCGGCGCCGCCTTCGTCTTCACCGAGGAGCGGCTGCGCAACGAACTCGCGCCGCGCCTGCACGACATCGCGCTGAGCATCGCGCGCGACATCGGCGGCCACGTACCTACACCCTCGCCGGGCTAGCAGTCCCGGCCGGGGTTCATTCCCCACGACACAGAAGAACGGAGACACAGGTCATGCACCTGAGCGATGAAGAAAAGGCCATGTACGACGGGCGCGACGGCCCGGCGGTGCAGAAGGCGATGGACCTGCTGGTGCGCTACGGCGAAGCCCTCGGGGCAGAGCGATTGGTCGAGACGCGCAACGTCTGCGCCACCATCACTTCGACCACGCCCTTCCAGCGCGACTTTGCGCTCGCCAAGGGCGGCGGCATGGATGCGGTGTTCTCCGAATTCAGCCTCGACAGCCAGGAGACGGTCGAGATCCCGAAGTTCAAGGTCTTCACCAGCCACCTGCAGCTGGGCTTCGACCCCGGCCAGCCCGAGCGCATGGGCGTGAGCGAGGAGATCGTGCGCTTCTACGAGAAGAGCGAGCGCCACGCAGCCGGCCTCGGCGCGCAGATCATGAACACCTGCACGCCCTACCAGGTGGGCAACATCCCGACGCGCGGCGAGCACTGCGCGTGGATGGAATCTTCGGCGGTGGTCTATTGCAATTCGGTGCTGGGCGCGCGCACCAACACCGAAGGACGCGAGAGCACCGGCGCCGCCATGCTCACCGGCCGCATTCCCTACTGGGGCTACCACCTCGACGAGAACCGCCGTGCGACGCACGTGGTCGAGCTCGACATCGAGGTCGAGTCGGTGCAGGACTGGGGCCTGCTCGGCTACTACATCGGCGAACACGTGCAGGAGCGCGTGCCGGTGGTGCACAGCCGGCGCGGCATCTCGCGGGTGCCGAACCTGCCGAGGCTCAAGCACTTCGGCGCGGCGGCGTCCTCTTCGGGCGGCGTGGAGATGTATCACATCGCGGGCGTCACGCCCGAGGCGCTCACGCTCGAGCAGGCACTGGGCGGCCGCCCCCCGGCGCAGGTGCTGCGCTACGGCGAGGCCGAGCGCCGCGCCACCTACGAGAAGATCAACATCACCGCCAAAGACGCCGAGGTGCAGTACGTGATGCTCGGCTGCCCGCACTACACCATCGAGCAGATCTGGGAAGCCGCGCAGCTCATCGAGGGCCGCAAGGTGCACCCAGACTGCGAGCTGTGGATCTTTACGCCGCGCGCCATCAAGTCGCTGGCCGACCGCAACGGCTACACGAAGATCATCGAGGATGCGGGCGGCATCATCATGGGCGATAGCTGCTCCGCCATGAGCCGCGCCGTGCCCAAGGGCACGAAGACCGTGGCGCTCGACTCGGCCAAGCAGGCCCACTACCTGCCCGCCATCCTCGGCGTGCAGGCCTGGTTCGGCAGCACGGCCGAATGCATCGATGCAGCCTGCACGGGCCGCTGGAACGGAGCCTACGCATGAGCGCCGAAGTCATGAGCGAAGCAACCATCGTCATCCGCGGCCGCAAGGTGGTGGGAGGCGTGGCCGAAGGCGAGGCGCTGGTCACGCGCGACCGCATCTCGGGCTGGGGCGGCATCGATCCGCGCACCGGCACCGTCATCGAGACCCGGCACGAACTGCGCGGCCAGAGCTTTGCCGGCAAGGTGCTGGTGTTCCCGGGGGCCAAGGGCTCCTCGGGCTGGTCGGCCATGTTCCACATGACGCGGCTCATGAACTCGGCGCCGGCCGCGTTCCTGTTCAACGAGATGACGACCAAGATGGCACTGGGCGCCGTGGTCACGCACGCGCCTTCGATGACCGACTTCGAGCGCGATCCGCTCGAATGCATAGAGACCGGCGACTGGGTGCGAGTGGACGCCGACCGCGGCGTGGTCGAGATCACGAAGAAGAAACAGGAAGGTGCCGCATGACCCGACCGCTACGCAGCAACTTCCCGCGCGGCTCCTATCTCTGGTCCGTGCGCAACGCCCACTGGCGCGCGCTCGGCATTCCGGAGGAGGACTGCGAGAAGCCCAAGATCGCCATCGTCAACAGCTCCTCCGAGCTGGCCGCCTGCTTCAGCCATCTCGACCGCGTGGCGGCCGAGATCAAGGACGCCATCCGCGCCGCGGGCGGAGTGCCCTTCGAGATCCGCACGGCCGCGCCCAGTGACTTCATCACTGGTGCCGGCGCGCGCGGCGCCTACATGCTGGCGGCGCGCGACCTCGTCACCAACGACATCGAGGTGGCCGTCGAAGGTGCGCAGCTCGACGGCATGGTGTGCCTCACCTCCTGCGACAAGACCGTGCCGGGCCAGCTCATGGCGGCCGCGCGGCTGAACATACCGACGCTGCTCGTGCCCTGCGGCTACCAGCCCAGCGGCGAGTACAAGGGTCACCACATGGACATCGAGGAGGTGTTCATCGGCGCGATGCATGCGGTCACCGGCAACCTGCCGGTGGAAGAACTCGTGGGCATGAGCCGCGAGGCGATTCGCGGCCCCGGCGTGTGCTCGGGCCTGGGCACGGCGAACTCGATGCACATCGTCTGCGAGGCGCTCGGCATGGCGCTGCCCGGCAGCGCGCCGGTGGCTGCGCTGAGCCCGAAGATGATGGCCGACGTGCGCGCGGCCGGCACGCGCATCGTGCAGATGGTGTGGGACGACCTGAAGCCGCGCGACATTCTCACGCCCGGCGCCTTCGCCAACGCGGTGCGCGCGGTGCTGTCCATCGGCGGCTCGCTCAACACCGCCAAGCACCTGCAGGCGGTGGCTACGGAGGGCGAGAGCGGCGTCGACGTGTACGGCATGTTCGAGCGCCTGGGCCCCGAGACGCCGGTGCTGGCCGGTGTGCGGCCCATCGGCGCGCATTCGATCGAAGCCTTCGAGGCGGCGGGCGGCTGCCGCGCGCTGATGAAGCAGCTCGAGCCGCTGCTGGACACCGGCGCACGCACCGTCACCGGCGGCACGGTCGCCGACAACCTGCGCGATGCCAAGGTGGCGAACGCCGAAGTGATCCGCCCCATCGGCCGCCCGGTGGCACCGCTGCCGGCCATTGTGCTGCTGCGCGGCAACCTCGCACCCGAGTCGGGCCTCATCAAGACCGGCATCGCCGAGCGCAAGGTGCGGCGCTTCACCGGCCCGGCCGTGTGCTTCTGGACTTCGGACGCCGCCATCGCCGCGCTGAAGAAGGGCGAGATCGTGCCCGGCCAGGTTGTCGTGATGCGCGGCGCCGGTGCCTGCGGCGGCCCGGCCATGGGCGGCGGCGCGTCGCGCGTGGTCTTCGCCGTCGACGGCGCGGGGCTGGGCGACCAGGTGGCGCTGCTGACCGACGGCCATCTCTCGGGCCTGGTCTGCAAGGGGCTGGTGGTGGCCGAGGTGTCGCCCGAAGCCGCGCTCGGCGGACCACTGGGGCTGGTGCGCGACGGCGACACCATCACCATCGACCTCGACGCGCGCCGCCTCGACATCGACCTGACGGACGCCGAGCTGCAGGCGCGCCGCGACGGCTGGCAGGCGTCGCCGCCGGTGCATGACACCGGCTGGCTGCAGCAGTACCGGCGCAACGTGGGGCCGCTCTCGAAGGGCGCCGTGCTCGTGCGCACCGAGCGGCCCGAGCCCTCGAGCTAGACCTTTTTCACCCCCCGGCCTTCGCCAACCGGTGCGCACACCCGAGCGCACCCGGTGGCGCAGCCCTGCGCGTGTTCCGAGTTTTTCAACCGAAGAGAAGAAGCAGGAGACAAGGAAACCATGAAGAGAATCTTGATGTGGTCGGCGCTGGGACTGGCCGGCACCGGCGTGGCGCACGCGCAGTCGAGCGTCACCGTGTTCGGCGTGATGGACCTCGGCATCCAGTACACGAACGGCACCGGCGGCGGCTCGGTGAAGGCGCTGTCGAACGGCGGGCTCTCCACCAGCCGGCTCGGCTTTCGCGGCACCGAGGACCTGGGCGGCGGCCTGCGCGCGGGCTTCTGGCTCGAAGGCAGCCTGAACCCCGACACCGGCACCGGCCGCCCGAGCAACAGCAACAACCAGGCGAGCGGCGCGGGCACGGCGGGGCCGATCACCTTCGACCGCATGTCCTTCGTGAGCCTTTCGTCGGACACGCTGGGCGAGCTGCGGCTGGGCCACGATTTCATTCCCACGCACTACAACAGCATCTACTTCGACCCCTTCAACGCCAACGGCGTGGCGCGCGCGGGCAACCTGACCTTCGCGGCCGTGGGCACCGGGCCGCTGCCTACCACCATCACCGGCAGCAACACCGTGAGCTACTGGCTTCCGCCGAACCTCGGCGGCTTCTACGGCATGGCGATGGTGGGCACCGGCGAGAACGATTCCACCCTGGCGAACCGCCACGACGGCAACTTCGCCGGCGCGCGCTTCGGCTTCGCATCGGGCGCGTTCGATATCGCAGCGGCAGTCACGCGCTCCCATTTCGATGCCACCGCCACCATCGGCAACTACACGCACGCCAACATCGGCGGCTCGTGGGACGCGGGCTTCGCCAAGTTCTTCGCGCTCTACAACAAGGTGACGGTGAAGCTGGCGGCCGGCACGGTGCGCAAGAACACGGCCGAGATCGGCGCGCACATCCCGGCCTTCGAGGTGGGGCGCATCCGCATCAGCTACGCCTACCTCGACGACCGCAGCGACGAGAGCCTGCGCAACGCCAACGGCATGCCGCGCAACCGCGACGACGCGCGGCAGTTCGGCATCGGCTACGTGCACAACCTCTCCAGGCGCACCGCGCTCTACGGCACCTACGCGCGGCTCATGAACAGCGGGCAGGCGCGCTACGTGGTCAGCGGCGGCGTGGCGCCCGGAGCCGGGCAGCGCTCGACCGGCTGGGAATTCGGTGTGCGCCATCTCTTCTGAAGGAGCCTCTCATGCGACGCAGAACCCTGACCCTGGCGGCCTTCGCCGCGACTGCCTTGCCCGGCACGGCCGCATGGAGCGCCGATGCCTTTCCCAACAAGCCGCTGAAGCTGATCGTCGGCTTCGCGGCCGGCGGCGGGGCCGACGTGCTCACGCGCATCATCGCGGAGGGGCTGGCCAAGCAACTCGGCCAGCAGGTGATCGTGGAGAACAGGCCCGGCGCCGACGGCGTGCTTGCCGCGCAGGCCACCTCGGCGGCCAGGCCCGACGGCTACACGCTGCTGATGGGCACCAACACCGCGATGGTGGCCGCGCCCACGCTGCGGCCGACGCCGCCCTACGACCCCTTCAAGGCCTTCACGCCGATCAGCTCGGCCGGGCAGTTCTCGATGTTCCTGGTGGTGCCCACCAGCCTGCCGGTGAAGAGCGTGAACGAGCTGCTCGCGCTGGTGGCCTCGAAGCCCGGCGCGCTCAACTCGGCGTCGAGCAACAGCGCCTCGGAGCTCGCGATGCTGCAGCTGCTGGGCGACCGCAAGGTGGTCAACGCGCGCTACAAGGGCGACATGCAGGCCATGACCGACCTGCTGGGCGGGCAGATCCAGATGATGTTCACCACCGGCACGCTGGCGCCGGGCTTCGTGAAGGAAGGGCGCATCCGCGCGCTGGTGACGCTGCTGCCGCAGCGAAGCGGCCTCCTGCCCGACGTGCCCACGGGCGGCGAGCTGGGGCTGGGCAAGCTCACCATCACGCCGTGGGCCGGTTTCTTCGGGCCGCCCGGGCTGCCGCAGGCGATCACCGACAGGCTCTCGCAGGAGCTGCAGAACACGCTGAAGCGCCCCGAGGTGCACGCCCAACTGGTCCAGCAGGGCTTCGAGGGCTACGGCATGAGTCCCGCGAAGTTCACCGAGTTCTTCCGCACGCAATACGACGCCTTCGGCGCCACGGTGCGCGAGCACAACGTCAAGTTCGAATAGAGGCGGCCTCGCGCTGCCAGAAGGCCGCGTCGGGAAAACTGCCCGTGCCGGCTGCCGCGTTGTCGGCCATGTGCTCGCGGCGGCTGGTGCCCGGTATGGCGCAGGTCACGGCCGGATGGCTCAGCACGAACTTCAGCAGCACCTGCGCCCAGCTCGTGCAGCCGATCTCGCCGGCCCAGGCGGGCAGGGGCCGGTCGCGCAGCCGGCGCAGCAGTCCGCCGCCGCCGAAGGGCATGTTGACGATCACCGCCACGCCGCGCTCGGCGGCCAGCGGCAGCAGGCGCTGCTCGGCCTCGCGCGCGTCGAGCGAGTAGTTGATCTGCAGGAAGTCGAGCTTCTCGGCCTTGAGCACCGCCTCGACCTCGCCGTAGGCCGAGGCCGTGTAGTGCGTGATGCCGATGTAGCGCACGCGGCCCCGTTCCTTCCAGCCGCGCAGCGTGGCGAGATGCGTGCGCCAGTCGACGAGGTTGTGCACCTGCATCAGGTCCATGCGCTGCGTGCGCAGCCGCGCGAAGGACTGCTCCATCTGCGCGATGCCGGCCTCGCGGCCCGAGGTCCAGACCTTGGTGGCGAGAAAAGCCTTGCCCTGCTGCTTCGAGGCGGCCAGCAGCTCGCCGGTGGTCTCCTCGGAGCGGCCGTACATCGGCGAGCTGTCGATCACCTTGCCGCCGGCCGCGAACAGGGCGTCGAGCACGCCGGGCAGGCGCGCGTATTCCTCGCTGCCGGGGCGCTGGTCGAAGCCGATCCAGGTGCCGCAGCCGATCACGGGCAGGGCCTCCTGGGTGGAGGGGAGGGGGCGGGTGTTCATCTTCATCGCAGGCCTGCCTTGTTGCTGGGCGAAGGAGGGGAGCGCGGCGCCAGCGCAAAGTGCGACGCTCGCACGCAGCAGCCGGGCGCGCGTGAAAGCGGGGAGGTGGGGCTCGTTCGTGAAAGGCGTCGTCACGGACGAAATTCTGCGCCGACAGGTTTCGGCTTGGAACCTGTCGGGGCCAGCGGCAGGCAAGGCCCTCAGCGCAGGTAGCGCCCGTCGGCCTTCAGCATCGACAGCTCGGAGAAGGTGAGGCCGCGGTGCTCGCCGGGCCGGTATGACACCGCAATGCCGCCGATGTCGAGCGTCTTGAACGACTCCAGGCCCTTCTGCAGCGATTCCGGCGTCGGGTTCGCCCCGGCGCGCTTCAGGCCTTCGACCATGACCTTCGCCGCGACATAGCCTTCGAGGCTGGCATAGCCGAACTCGGTCGCTCCGATCTTCTTCATGGCCGCCTGGTACTCGGCGATCACCGGCATTGCGCTGTTCCACGGATAGGGAACGACCTGCGAGATGACCACCCCGGCAGCGTCCTTCTTGATGTCCTGGAACAGCTTCTGCCCGTTCAGGAAGGAGAACGAATAGAAGGCCGTCTCGCCGCCCGTCGCGCGGTAGGCCGTGATGAACTTCGCCGCCACCTCGTTGGTGGCTGCCAGCACCACCGCCTTGGGCTTGAGCTTGGCCAGCTCGGCGGCGCGCTCGGCGGCGTCGGAGCCGTCGTTCTTGATCGCCACGCTGCCGGCCATCTTCTCGCCGCGCTCGGCAATGAACTTCTGCGTGCTTTCCAGCGCCGACCGTGCGCCCGGGTTGTCGTTGTGGGCGAAGGCGATGCGCGAGAGGCCGATCGTGTAGAGGTGGTTCACGATGCGGCTGTATTCCTCGTCGAAACTGATGCGCACCGGGAAGCCGTATTCGGTGGGCTTCACCACCGGGCCAGAACCCGAGTAGGGCCCGACGATGGGAACCTTGAGTTCGTTGGCCGCCTTGATCGCGCCGATCGACGACGAAGTGCCGATGGGCATCAGCACGCCGATGGCGCCGTCCTTCACGAAGGTCTTGACGTTCTCGGCGCCCTTGGCCGGGTCGTAGGCGTCGTCGAGCTGGCGCAGCTCGACCGGCCGGCCGTTGATGCCGCCGTTCGCGTTCACCGCGGCGAACATGGCACGGATGCCGAGCAGGGGCTCGGGCGACAGGGACGCCAGCGGCCCCGTCTGCACGTAGGTCTGGCCGATCAGGAGCGGCTTGGTCTGCGCCTGCACCGCAGACGGAAGCCCCAGGACAGTGGAGAGAGCGACGAAGGCCGAAGCCAGCAGATGAATCTTTTTGTGCATGTTGGTAACTTGGTGTTATCGATTCCATCTTAAGGCGATGGCCCCGCGAGGTAAATCGGGTCTTTGGTTGCGGCCTGGAGGGTACTGTATAAAAATACAGTTAACAGTCTTCACCATGGGCCTCCCTTTCCTCGACTCCTTTTCCGCTGCCGCGGGCCGCGGCGTCTGGCATGCCGACGAACTCGGCCTTGCCGACGCGCAGGTCGCCGCTACCGGCCACGCCGCGCTCGATGCGCAGCTGCCGGGCGGCGGCTGGCCGGTGGGCGCGATGACGGAACTGCTGCAGGGCGCACCCGAGGCCCATGTCTGGCGGCTGCTGCTGCCCGCGCTGGCGCAGGCGGTGCAGGCGCGCGGCGGGCCGGTGGTGCTGGTCGGCGCGCCTTATGAACCCTGCGGGCCGTCGCTCGCGGCGCAGGGGCTGCCGGTGGAAGCGCTGATGTGGGTCAGGAGCGAGGCTCCGGCCGCGCGGCTGTGGGCCTGCGAGCAGGCGCTGCGCTGCGCGGACATCGCCGCCGTCGTGGCCTGGCTGCCGCAGGCGCGGGTGGGCGAATTGCGGCGGTTGCAGCTGGCGGCCGCGCAGCACGAGGTGCTGCTGTTCGTGTGCCGGCCCGAATCGGCCGCGCTGTCGGCCTCGCCGGCGCGGCTGCGCATCCGCGCCGGGCGCTGCGAATCGGATGCGTCGCAGATCGAGCTGCACATCCTCAAGCGCCGCGGCCCGCCGCTGGCCGCGCCGGTGATGCTGCCGGCGCGCAACGAACGCATGGCCGCGCTGCTGGCCGCCGCCCGGCTGCGGCGCAAGTTGCGGTTGCAGCAGTCGGGCACGGTGCCGGCCGGCGAGACGGCAGCGTCTTCGGCGACCGTGGTGCGCATCGACGCGTGGAAAGGAGGAGGCCCGGATGCACTGGATCGCCTTGCAGTGGTTGCCTGACGCCGACACGCCCGACGTTCCCGCGCTGCCTACGCCCGAATCGCTGGGCTGGTGGGCGCTGCAGTACACCCCGCACGTCGCCTGGCAGGACGAGGCGCTGATGCTCGAAGTCTCCGCCTGCGAGCGCCTGTGGGGCGGGCGGCTGCAGCTGATGCGCCAGCTGGTCGCCTCCAACCCCGCGCCCGATGTGCGCATGCTGGGCGCGCAGGGCGCCACGAGCCTGATCGCGCTGGCGCGGCTGCGCCTGTTCGAGCGCGACGAGAACAGGCCCCAGGACATTCCGGCCGGCCTGCCGCTCGACACCCTGAGCGCCGCGCGTGAGCACCTCGACCTGCTCGCGCGCCTGGGCTGCCGCACCTGGGGCGATGTGGCGGCACTGCCGCGCGGCGGCCTCACGCGGCGCTTCGGCACTGGCTTGCGCGAGGCGCTCGACGCCGCCTGGGGCCTGCGCCCCGAAAGCCATGCCTGGCTCACGCTGCCCGACGTGTTCGAGCAGAAGCTCGAGCTGCCCGCGCTGGCCGAGACTGCGCCCGAACTCATGTGGTCGGCCAACCGGCTGCTGTCGGCCCTGCAGATCTGGCTGCGCGCCCGCCAGCGCGGTGCGCGCGCGCTCGAGCTGCAGTGGACGCTCGACCTCAAGCGCTTCAACGGCGTGAACCTGCCGCCGCACCAGCAGGTCACCGTGCGCACGGCCGAGCCCACGCAGGACATGGCGCACCTGCGCCGCCTGCTGTCGGAAAAGCTCGCCCTCACCACGCTGGCCGCGCCCGCGAGCTGGCTCAGGCTGCGCACGCTCGAAACCGATCCGTGGGCCGGCGCCAGCACCAGCTTCCTGCCGGAGGACAACCGCAAGGGCGACAGGCTGCACGAGATGGTCGAGCGGCTCAGCGTGCGGCTCGGAGCGCAGCAGGTGGTGGTGCCGGCGGCGCAGGCCGATCACCGGCCCGAGCGCAAGCAGGCATGGCGCCCCGCGCTGCAGAAGGAGAACGCGCCCGCCAAGGCCCGCAAGGACGAAAAAGCCGCAGCCTCGCAGCCCGATGCCATCTATCCGCCGTGGCTGTTGCCCGAACCGCTGCTGCTCGAGATGGACGGCGAGCGCCCGTGCTACCGCGGCCCGCTGAGCAGGCTGATCGGGCCGCAGCGTGTCGAGGCCGGCTGGTGGGGCGACAAGGAAGACGGCGGCCAGCCTGCCATGCGCGACTACTACGTCGCCGAAAGCCCCGAAGCCGGCCTGGTGTGGATCTTCCGCGAGCGGCCCTCCGCCCGTTTTTCGTCCGGCGAGGTGCGCTGGTACCTGCAGGGGTTCTATGCCTGACCTGAGCGGCAAGCAACTGCGTGGACGCAACTCGGCGAAGGTGCATGCGCTGCCCTTGCCGCTGCGCGGGAAGCCCACATTCACGCTGCCCGACTACGCCGAGCTGCATTGCCTCACCCACTTCAGCTTCCAGCGCGGCGCCTCGACGCCGGAGGAAATGGTGGAGCGCGCCTACCAGCTCGGCTACACGGCCTTGGCCATCACCGACGAATGCTCGGTGGCGGGCATCGTGCGCGCGCATGTGGCCCTGCGCGACCTGCCTGCGAAGCTGGACGAGTACGAGCGCGAACATCCCGATGAGCCGCCGATTCCGCGCAATCCCGGTTTCCGCCTGCTGTTCGGCAGCGAGTTCCAGTTCGAGCGCTTCAGGCTCGTGGTGATCGCGAACGGCACCGAAGGCTGGGGCAATCTCTGCGAGTTCATCACCGCCGCACGCAACACCGAACTGCCCAAGGGCGAGTACCGCGTGAGCTGGGAAGACAGCGACGTGGCCTCGCTGCAGGACTGCCAGGTTCTTTTCGTACCGCAGCGCAACCCCGGCGGCGCGATGGACACGGCGACGCTGCACGAAGACCTGTCGGCCGCCAGGGCGCTGTATGGCGCGAATCTCTGGCTGGCCGTGGAGCTGTTCAACGAACTCGACGACGACCTCTGGTTCGTCACGCTGATGCAGGCGGGCGAAGAGGCCGGCGTGCCGCTGGTGGCGGCCGGCGACGTGCACATGCATGCGCGTTCGTGCAAGCCGCTGCACGACGTGCTGACGGCCGTGCGCGAAGGCCGGACCGTGGCCGAATGCGGCTTTGCGCTGCAGCCGAATGCCGAACGGCACCTGCGCCCGCGCATGCGGCTGGCCGATCTCTACCTGCCGCAGATGCTGGCGAACACGCTGGTGGTGGCCGGTCGGTGCAGCTTCGATCCCGAGGTGATCCGCGAAAACTACAAGTACCCGCTGGAAAGCGTGGGCAGCCATGAAACACCGGCGCAGACGCTGGTGCGAAAGACGTGGGAGGGCGCGCAGGTCCGCTATCCCCAGGGCGTTCCCGACGTGGTGCGGGCGCAGGTGCAGAAAGAGCTCGACCTGATCCTCGAACTCGAATACGAGATGTTCTTCCTCACCGTGGAAGACATCGTGCGCTTCGCGCGCTCGGAGCACATCCTCTGCCAGGGGCGCGGGTCGTCGGCCAATTCCGCAGTCTGCTATTGCCTGGGCATCACCGCGATCAACCCCGAGAAGGGCCACCTGCTGTTCGAGCGCTTCCTGAGTCGCCACCGCCGCGAGCCGCCCGACATCGACGTCGACTTCGAGCACCAGCGGCGCGAAGAGGTCATCCAGTACATCTACAGGAAGTACGGTCGCGAGCGCGCCGCCATCGCGGCCGTCGTCATCTGCTACCGCTCGCGCAGCGCGTTGCGCGATGTGGGCAAGGCCATCGGCATCGACGAGCGGCTGATCGACGAGTTCGCGAAAGACCACTACTGGTTCGACGACACCGTGCTCGGCGAGCAGCTGCGCCAGGCGGCCGCACGCGTGGGCGTGGAGGAAGACGAACTCAAGCTGGTGCAATGGATCGAGATGACGCAGCGGCTCAAGGGCTTTCCGCGCCACCTGAGCCAGCACGTGGGCGGCTTCGTGCTCACGCATACGAAGCTCACGCGGCTGGTGCCGGTCGAGAAGGCCTCGATGAAAGACCGCTCCGTCATTCAGTGGGAGAAGGACGACCTCGAAGCCATGGGCATGCTCAAGGTCGACGTGCTCGCGCTCGGCATGCTCAGCGCGATCCGCAGGGGACTCGACCACATGAACCGCTGGCGCAACTCGGCGATCGAGATGCATCACATCCCCAACGACGACCAGAATGTGTTCGACATGATCTGCGATGCCGACACCATCGGCGTGTTCCAGATCGAGAGCCGGGCGCAGATGTCGATGCTGCCGCGCCTGAAGCCGCGCACTTATGAAGACCTCGTGATCGAGGTCGCCATCGTGCGGCCGGGGCCGATACAGGGCGGCATGGTGCATCCGTATCTCAAGCAGCGGGAGCGGAAGCGCAACGAGCTGCCCATCCACTACGAGAAAGAAGAGCTTCGCCCCGCGCTGGAGCGCACGCTGGGCATCCCGATCTTCCAGGAGCAGGTGATGCAGATCGCGATGATCGCGGCCAAGTTCACTGCCGACGAGGCCGATCAATTGCGCCGCGCCATGGCCGCGTGGAAGCGCAAGGGCGGCCTGGGCAAGTTTCACGACAAGCTCGTGGATGGCATGGTCGATAACGGCTACAAGGCCAGCTTCGCCGAAGCCATCTTCAAGCAGGTCATGGGCTTCGGCGACTACGGTTTCCCCGAAAGCCACGCCGCCAGCTTCGCGCTGCTGGTCACGATCAGCAGCTGGCTCAAGAACTACGAGCCGGCCTGCTTCCTCGCGGCATTGCTCGATTCGCAGCCGATGGGCTTCTACAGCCCCTCGCAGCTCGTGCAGGACGCGCGGCGCCATGGCGTGGAAGTGCGTCCGGTCGACGTCACGAAGAGCGAGATGGACACCACGCTCGAAGCCCGCGCGCTCGATGCGCCACGCATGCCGACGGGCACCGATGCGCGCTACGCTGATCGCCTGGGCAACGAGAACCAGCCCGCGGTGCGGCTCGGCCTGAAACGGATCTCGAGCCTCAGCGAGCAGGGCGCCAAGCGACTGCTTGAGGCGCGTGCGCAGGCGCCTTTCACCAGCACCGAAGACCTTGCCCTGCGCGCTGAACTCGACGGCAAGGACATGGCCGCGCTGGCCGCGGCCGATGCACTGATGTCGCTCTCGGGCCATCGGCGCCAGCAGGTGTGGGACGCCACCGCCACCCGTGGCATGGGGAGCCGCGCCCCGGCCCTGCTCAAGGGCGTGCCGATCCACGAACAGGCGCTGCTGCTGCCGGCCGCGCCGGAGGGCGAGGAGATCGTCGGCGACTATGCGGCGCTCGGCCTCACGCTGCGCCGCCATCCGCTCGCGCTGCTGCGCCCGCGCCTCGCGCGCTTGAAGCTCATGAGCGCGGAGCAACTGCGCGCGCAGCCCAGCGGCCAGACCGTGCGCGCCTGCGGCATCGTCAAGGGGCGCCAGCGGCCCGGAACCGCCAACGGCACCATCTTCGTCACGCTGGAGGACGAGACCGGCAACGTCAACGTGATCGTCTGGAGCCATGTCATCGAAGCCTGGCGCGAGCCGCTGCTGAAGTCGCACCTGCTCGCGGTGCAGGGCACATGGCAGCGTGACGACGACAGCGGCGGCAAGGTGCAGCACCTGATCGCCACCGGTTTCAAGGACCTGACGCCGCTCATGGGCCGGCTCGCGCAGAGCAACACCAGCCGCGACTTCCATTGACGGGCAAGGGCGAATGCAACCGATCGTTCCATGCCTCGCGCACCCCTCGACTTTTCGCTAACCTGTTTCTCCCATGTCCGCACTCGCTCTTGACTCCGTCGTCGACACGCCGATCGGCCCACCGCCGCCCGCGCCCGACGTGCCCATACCCGTGCCGCCGCCACCGCCGCCCGGACTTCCGCCCGAGGGCGATCCGCCACCCGCGGAGCCGCCGTTCACCGATCCCGGTTTTCCGCCACCCGTGGTGGAGCCTCCGCCGCCCATACAGAGAACCGGCGAGGTGCCGTTCGGAAAACTGCATGCGCGGCGGCTGCGCGAGATCTACCGATCCGCGGGGTGGCCCTGCTGCGATGCCATCGAGGTCGAACTGCTGGCGGGCGGTTATCTGGAGCGCGTGCGCACGCCGCACGGCCACGAGACGCTGCGCGTGACCGACGCCGGCATCGCGCGCATCGCCACCACGCTCACCATCAACCGCGCGGCGCTGTCGCCGCACGAGGCATTGGTCGGGCGCGTGGCGCGCGAGATGACGCGCGGCGGCCGCGTCGCGTGGCGCGGCCTCGGCCTGCGGGCTCGCCTGCCGCCGTTGGAAGAGGGCGGCAAGCCGCGCTGGTGCGTTGCGCGGCCCGATGTGTTCTCGATCCGCAATACCAGCGTCGAGGCCTATGCGCACCCCATCGTGCACGAGGTGAAGGTGAGCCGCGCCGACCTGCTGGGCGACCTGCGCAAGCCCGACAAGCGCGCGGCCTACCTCGACCTGGGCGGCGAGTGCTGGTACGTGCTGGGCAACGACGCGAAAGGCCGCTGCATCGCCACGCCCGAGGAGGTGCCGGCCGAGTGCGGCGTGATGGTGCTCGAGGGCGATCGCCTCGTGGTGGCACGCGCGGCCGTGCATCGCGCGTTCGATCGCATTCCGTTTGCGGTGTGGCTTGCGCTGGCCAAGGCGCAGCCGGTAGAGGGCTTCGAGGACGACGCGCAGGACATGCTGATCTGAGCCGTTTCCTTGCGCAGTTCAGTGCAGGGGATAGGAGTCCAGCAGCTCGTGGCGGAACGGGGACGTGAAATGCGAGCGCACCAGGCGGAATTCGGTCGCCGTCCAGCGGATCGGGGCCCGCAATGTGGGCCCTGCGGCATGCTCCGAGTGCCGTGCGATCGTGATGTGCGGTGTCCACACGTGAACCAGAAGGGGAAAGCCGGCCCGCAGCAGCACGTGGGTGATGTCGCGCTGAAGGCGTCGCAATCCTTCGTGCTCGGACAGCTGCATCACCGAGACATTGTTCGACCAGGTGCATGAGCGGTCGAGCGTGAGCTCCAGCGGCTGCATCGACACTTCGGCGAGCGCGGCACGCAGCCGTTGCTCGGCGTCTTCCTGTTGGTCGTCGAGGTACTGAAGCGTCAGGTGCAGGCGTTCCTGGGGCGGAAAGGAGCAGCCGCGGGGCCACAACCAGTCCTTGCGGTGAGTCTCGATGTCGACCTGGACTTCCCTGGTGGGAAAAAGCCCGATGAGAAGCTGTCTGCGAGCAGCCATTGCGCACCTCCATCAGGATTCGGATGGCCACCAATTCTCGGCCGTCGTGCGGATCACGCGCGCCGCCTGGACGCGAATGTCGTCCCTGTCGCGGGCTACCTTGAAGGGCCAGGTCGAAATCCGGCCAGTGCGAGAGCGGGAGCGGGCCTGCAACGGGTGCAGCCGGGAGAAAAAAAGAACCTGCGCAGAGGGCGCAGGCGGATTGGCGGTGGTCATGGTCGTCGCCTTGAAGTTGTTCTCGGAGACGACGAATTCTAGGGAAATACTGTGTTTGTGTACAGTATGTTTCCGGGCTCGCAAGCCCTGAGGAAGGCTGCTCTCTAAGGCTGGACGGGTGCGCCGAGCAGGGCGTCCAGGTCGATGGCCGCCGCCATCGCCTTGTAGCCGGCATCACCCGGATGCAGGTGGTCGCCCGAGTCCATTGCCGCCTTCAACCGCGAGGGGCGGGCCGGGTCGCGCAGCAGCGCATCGAAGTCGACTACCGCGTCGAACACCCTGCTCTCGCGAATCCAGCGGTTCACGGCCTGGCGCACCTTGTCCTTGTCGGGCGAGTAGTGGCCTTCGAGCGGCGTGCCTTCCAGCGCGCGCTCGGTCGGCGCGATGGTGCCGGCCATGATGCGCACGTTGTGGGCATGGGCCATCTCGGCCAGTTGCCGCAGGCCCTGGATGACGGCTTGCGCGCTCACCGCGGGCTCGTCCGGTGCGAAGGGGCCGCCGGGCCAGCCGATGTCGTTGGTGCCCAGCAGCACGACCATGGCGCGCACGCCGGGCTGGCTGAACACGTCGCGGCCCGCGCGCTCCAGGCCGGCACGGCCCATGCCGTCCTTCAGCAGGCGGCCGCCGGAGATACCGGCGTTCAGCACCGCGACGTTGCTGCCCGCCAGCCGCTCGGCCAGCGCGTCGGGCCAGCGGGTGTTGGCGCCGGGCGTGGAGCCGTTGCCGTCGGTCAGCGAATCGCCGAGGGTGACGACGGTGATGGGTGGCTGCTGCGTCTCGACCATGAGGCCGCTCACGTAGACGCGGGTGCTCCACGCGGTGGCCGTGGCAGGCAGGCGCTGCGCCGCGCTCAGGTCGCCGTCGGCCACATAGGCTGTCTGGCGTGCATCGAAATGAAAGCCCGCGGGCTGGCTGGGCTGCGGCAGGTAGAGCGACACGGCCACCTCGGCGAGTGCAGGCAGGGCAATGTCCACCGGGTCGCTGACCAGCCGCGCGCCGGGCGGGATGGTGACTTCGGTCTGCCCGCCGAAGCGCAGCGGCCGGTCGCTGCCTTCGACGACCGCCGAGCCCTCGGCATGCCGCGCCAAGCGCGCCGCGCCGATGTGCAGCGGTGTGGTGCCGCCTTCGTTGCTGATCGCCACGCGCAGCCGCGAGCCACCGATGCTCAGCCGCGCCACCTGCCGCACGGTCTGCCGGTTGAACTGGAACGGCAGGCCGGTGGGCAGCACGAAGTCGCCGCTCCAGATCGGCTGCGTGCTGGACATCCAGCTGGGGCTCCAGTGCGCGGCGGCCGGTTCGGCCACCGAGCCGGCAGCGAGGCCGGCCAGGGTGAGTGCGAGGGTGCCGTGGCGCAGGATCGATGCGAATTTCGGGGTTGTCATGAGAGTCCTTCGATGAGCGGTGAAGCCAGGACTCGACTTTCTTTCATGCGTATCCGGATGGGTAGACGGCAGAATGGCATGCAGACCATTCCATATTCGAATACACCATGGACACCCTGCGCGCCCTCGAAGCCTTCGTGCACAGCGTGGAGCTGGGCAGCCTGTCGGGCGCGGCCCGCGCGCTCGGCACCACGCAGCCGACCGTCAGCAAGCTGGTCGCGGGACTGGAGCGCTCGCTCGGGGTGCGCCTGCTGCGGCGCACGGCGGCCGGCCTGAGCCTGACGGAGGAGGGGCAGCGATTTCACGAGCGCGCACGGCGCATGCTGGAGGACTACGGCGACGCGGTGTCCGATGCACGCGAAGGCATCCAGCAGCCGCGCGGCCTGCTGCGCATGAGCGCGCCGGTGACGATGGGGCAGCGGCATCTCAATGCGATGGCGCTGGAGTTCCTGGGCCTGTATCCGGACATCGAACTGGAGCTGGTGCTCGACGACCGCTTCGTCGATCCGCTGGAGGAGCGCATCGACGTGTCGCTGCGCGTCGGCGGCGCCTTGCCGCCCGACCTCGTTGCCCGCCACCTGGGCACGTGGCCGCGCGTGCTGGTCGCCTCGCCCGACTACATCGCGGCGCGCGGCAGGCCGCGCAAGCCGCAGGACCTGCTGGCGCACGACTACCTGCGCTATGCGTCAGGCGACGACGGCGTGCTGCTGCAAGGCCCTGAAGGCTCCGTCACGGTGCCGGTGCGCAGCCGCTACCGTGTGAACAACGCGGTGGCTTTGCTCGACAGCGTGCTCGGCGGCGCAGGCATTTCGCTGCAGCCCACCTGGATGGTGGCCGACCCGCTCGCGCAAGGCCGGCTGGTGCGCGTGCTGGGCCGGCACACCGGGCCGCCGCAGGAGGCGCACCTGCTGTATGCCCCGCGTCGCCAACTGCCGCTGCGGGTGCGCGTGCTGGTGGACTTTCTGTCGGAGCGGGTGGCGAAGCTGCCGGGCGCCTCCCGCGCGGCTGTTTCGTCTGCTGGGTTCAGTGGCAGCCGCAGGCCGGCTCCCGAGCCGTTGCAAAAGAAGACGGCAGGTCAGTCGAGGCGGATCTCGAAGTAGGCCTCGTCGGCTTCGCCCAGCGCACGGAAGCCCGCGGTCTTCGCGGCTTCGTAGGCCTTGGCCCAGGTGGCGGCCAGTGCGAGTTCGTCCTTGGTGAGTTCGTCGGCGCTGGACTCGCTGGCGTTCTCGAATGCCTTCAGCGCAGGTTCGACGCCGTCGCCCAGCAGCTTGTCGAGTTCACGGCGAAAGCGCGACTCCGCGGTGGCGATGACGTCGGCCGGGGCGTCGGGAAAGTCGACCAGTTTCACGGTGTAGCTCATGGCCGGATGCTACGTGATGCGGGTGCAGGGAGCGGCCCCTTCGCTCAGACGACCGACACAGCGGCGGACCCCGCGGCGCGGTTGTCGAAGATCGGCGGCGTCTTGACGATCGACGTGAGCGCGGGTACGGCCGCGCGCAGCGAGGCCAGGTCGGGGCGCGGACGGCGCAGCTGCGCGTCCGGGGAGAACGCCGCCTCCATGGCATGCGCCGCACCCAGCACCTGGTGGTCGGCCCTGAACCCGCCCACGATCTGCAGCCCGAACGGCATGCCTGCGTGGTCGAGGCCGCAGGGCAGCGAAATCGCCGGGTGCGTCGTCAGCGTGACCACGTAGGTCAGCGCGAGCCAGCGGTAGTAATTGGCCTGCGTCTCGCCATTGATGGTGTCGGCGTACAGCTGTGTCCACGGGAAGGGCGAGACCGGCGTGGTCGGCGACAGCACCAGGTCGTAGTCGGCGAAGGTCGCCTGGAAGCGCTTGAGGAGCCGGGTCTGCTCGGCCTGCGCCCAGGCGCTGTCGAGCAGGCTCATGCGTGCGCCCATCTCGTAGTTGGCGCGCGGGTTGGGGCCCAGGCTGTTCGGGTCGCGCTCGTAGGCTGCCTGCATGCCCGCCACGAAGGCCTCGGCGCGCAGCACGTCGAAGCAGCGATGCGCTTCGCCCATGTCGAACTCGACCTTGTCGCAGCGGCGAAACAGGTGCCGCATGGCCTCGATCTTCCGGCGGAAGGTGGCGCGGATGCCGTCGTCCACCGCGCAGGTGCCGAAGTCCTCGGTCCACGCCACGCGCAGGTTGGCCAGGTCGACGCGCTCCGGCACGAGAAATGACTGCGGGTCCAGTGGATAGCTCAGCGGGTCGCCGGCGTTCGCGCCCGCGGACGCCGCCAGCTGCAGGCAGGCGTCTTCCACCGTGCGGCCCATCGGGCCGACCACCGAGATCGGCGTCCAGCCCAGCGGCTTGCGCACGCTCGGCACGACGCCCGGCGAGGGACGGAAGCCCACCACGCCGCACTTGGATGCGGGAATGCGCAGCGAGCCGCCGGTGTCGGAGCCCGTGCACACGGGCAGCATGTCGCAGGCCAGAGCGGCCGCCGAGCCGCCGGACGAGCCGCCGGCATTCAGGTTCGGGTTGAAGGGGTTGCCGGTGGCACCCCACACGTCGTTGCGCGAGTTGGCGCCCGCGCCCATCTCGGGCACGTTGGTCTTGCCCGCCACGATGGCGCCCGCGCGGCGCAGCCGGGCCACGAGCTCGATGTCTTCCGTCGGCACGTGGTCGCGGTAGATCGCCGAGCCCCAGGTCGTGAGCAGGCCCTCGGTGGGCTCCAGGTCTTTCACGCCCAGCGGCAGGCCATGCAGCAGGCCGAGCGTGTCGCCGCGCAGGACGGCGCTTTCCGCCGCCTTGGCCTCGGCGCGCGCGCGCTCGAAGCTGGTGGCGGTCACCGCGTTGACGAAGGGGTTCACGCGCTCGATCCGCGCGATGCACGCCTCCAGCAGTTCGACGGGCGAGACCGCCTTGCTGCCGATGAGGCGGCGGAGTTCGACGGCGGACTTCTCGACGAGCTCCGTGCCGGTGTTCATGTGATTCATCAGTCGGCAGTGATGTTGGCGCGCGCCGCAACCGCGCGCATCAGGGGCAATTCACGGGTGATCAGCTCGCTCGCCGCGGCGGCGTTGCTGTAGCTCGGCTCCAGGCCCTGGCCCAGCAGCTTGGTGCGCGTGTCGGGGTCGGCGATGGTCACGGCCAGCGCCTTCTCGAGCTTGGCCTTGACGTCGGCGGGCAGGCCCTTCGGCCCCGCCACCATCAGCCACGAGTCCATGTCGATGCCGGCGTAGCCGCTCTCGGCGAAGGTGGGCACGTCGGGCAGCAGCGCGGAACGTTTCGCGGTGGTCAGTGCAATGGCCTTGATCTTGCCGCTCTTGAGCTGGGGGATTGCCGCGCTCACGGTATCGATGCTGAACGGGATCTGGCCGCCCATCAGGTCGGTCATTGCGGGGGCGCTGCCCTTGTAGGGCACGTGCGTCATTTTCAGGCCGGTCGCATGCAGCATGGTCTCGCCGGCGAACTGGGCGGTCGTTCCGGTGCCGAAGGAGCCGTACGAGTATTTGCCCGGCGAGGCCTTCACGTAATCGACGAACTGCTTCACCGTCTGCACCGGCACCTCGCTGTTGGCCAGCAGGATCAGCGCGACGCGCCCCGCGATGCCGATCGGCTCGAAGCTCTTCACGGGGTCGTAGGGCAGGTTGGAGCGGATCGCCGGGTTGACGGTGAATGTGGAGCCCGAGCTGATCAGCAGCGTGTAGCCGTCGGGGGGCGCTTTCGCCACATAGCTTGCGCCGACGACCGTGCCTGCGCCCGCGCGGTTCTCGATGACGACGGGCTGGCCGAGTTCCTTGCCGAGCCGCTGTGCGATCACCCGGCCGTTGACGTCCGTCGCGCCGCCGGGCGGGAAGGGAATCACCAGCGTGATGGGGCGCGACGGGAAACCCGTGTCCGCGGCGAGGGCGGCCAGCGGTGCAAGACCAAGGCAGGACAGCAGCGCCGTGCCGACCATGAGCGGGAGACGGTTCATCGGGATACTCCTGGAGCTAGGGGGATGAGTTCATCCTAGGAGTGGCGGGGCGCTGCTACAAGCGCAATGTTTAGAATTGTCGATTGCCGATTCGGCAATCGACGCAGGCCGCTTGTGGCCGCACCAACCGGGAAATCCATGGCAATTCGCGCCTTGCAGGAAACCGCGGTCCGGTACTTTCTAGAGGTTGTGAAGACCGGTTCCGTGAAGGACGCCGCGCTCAAGCTCAACGTCGCGCCCTCGGCGGTCAGCCGGCAGGTGGCACGGCTGGAGCGTGAGCTCGACACGCTCCTGTTCGAGCGCCACGCGCGCGGCATGGTGCCCAACGCGGCCGGCGAGATGCTGGCCGCGCACGCCAAGCGGGCGCAGCAGGACATCGAGCGGGTCACCAACGACATCGCCGGCCTGCGCGGCTTGCGCAGCGGGCATGTGCGCGTGGCGAGCACGGAGGGTTTTGCCTTCGACTTCATCCCGACGCTGATCGCGCAGTTCCGGCAAAAGCACGAAGGCATCCGCTTTCACCTCGAGGTCTGTTCGCTGGGCGACATTTCCAGGCGCGTGCGCGACGGCGAAGCCGACGTGGGCATCACCTTGAGCGCTGTGCCCGAGCCCGGCATCGAGATCGAACTGCGGCACCCCAGCCCCATCCTGGCCGTGATGGCGAGGGATCACCCCCTGGCGATGCAGCGGCAGTTGTCGCTGCGCCAGGTGGTGGCGTACCCGCTGGGGTTGCCGCAGGAAGACAGCTCGATCCGGCGCCTGCTCGACGCCAGCTGCATCCGGCAGGGTTTGCGCTATGAGCAGGCCATGTCCAGCAACCACGCGAGTGCGCTGCTGAGCTTTGCGGCGGCCGGCGGCAGCGTTGCTTTCTATGGCGCGCTGTCGATGCGAACGCTGTTGCGGAGCAAGGCGCTGGTCGCCATTCCGCTCAAGGACCGCGAGATGAACGAGCGCCACCTCGAGATCGAGACCATGGCGGGGCGCTCGCTGCCCGATGCCGGGAAAGCCTTTGTGCGGTTTTTGGTCGAGGCCGTGAAAGCCTCCGGCTGATCCGGCCGCCCAGCAAGGACCGCCCCACGCGAATCGCGTGCGGACCTCCTATAAATACGGGATGCCTGGAGAGGCTCCTTTCAGGTCAACTCGGGCACTTGCAAGCATGCGAAAGCGAAGCAATGCCGAGACGGACCATCCACAGCGCGACCATCACCTTGAAACTGCCATTCGACCTGGACGCCAGCGAAGAGGTCACTGCCCTTCGGGCTGCCGGCATTCCCGTTGACGCGCAGGGCAATGCAGAACGGGGCTTTCTCTTCGTCAGGTTCGGCGAAGAAAGGGGAAAGCAGACCAACATCTTTCGGTGGTTTGCCGGTGGGGTGGGGCCAGACCGTCGCGATGTCCGCACTGCTTCTCGATCCCGCGAACACAGTGCCGCGCGTTCAGGCGACGTGCTCAATGGCTGGATGCCCAACTAGCTTCGCGTCCAGGTCGGGTGGTCGAATAACCCCGCCTTCGCCGCTGGGGTCGAACATATACCCGACGCCCCACACCGTCAGGATGTAAGAGGACGGCCCGTTCTGCAATAGCTTTCGAAGCCGGGAGACTTGCACATCCAGGCTGCGCTCGAAAGCGCCGAGTTCGCGGCCACGCGCTACCTGAGCGAGTTTTTCCCGCGAAAGCGGCTGCCCCGCATGGCGGACCAGCACCTTGAGTATCGCGATCTGAACGGTTGTGATGCCCAGGATTTGCCCGTCCCTGCGAAGCGTGCGGGTGCCCAGGTTGAATTCGAATGGACCAAACCGGACCACCTCGTTTCTGCTCGAAGGACCGCCCGGCTCCTCCCTCGGAGGGCTGCGCCGCAGAATTGCCTGGATACGCGCTCGTATTTCCCTGGGATTGAATGGTTTGCGGACATAGTCGTCCGCGCCCATCATCAATCCCGCAATTCGATCGGTATCTTGCGCCTGCGCACTGAGAATGATGATGGGAACCCGGATGCCATTGGCTCGCAGCCGCTGGCAGATCGAAAAGCCGTCCTCGTCCGGCAGCAGCAGGTCGAGCACGATGAGGTCAATCGCGCGGCGATGCAGGATCGACGAGAGCGATGCACCGTTCTCGGCCTCGAATACCTCGAATCCCTCTTGCGAAAGATAGCTGCCTAGCAATTGCCGCACGCGGGGGTCGTCATCAACTATTGCGATCGCGTCGGCTCGGTGGGCTATCGTCATGGAAGCAAACTTTGTTAAATGAGAATCTCGCTCGTATCGGCGGTTTTGCGGGGTTATAGGGCTGCACCAGTTGATTGATCAAATCCATCAATTTGGCCGAAGGGCTATTTGCGGAGCGAAAAGGCAGCCCCTCCGGACCCCGTTGTTTCCAATTGACACGATAAATGAAATTCAGTCTCTCATATTTCAATGCAATCTTGAGATCGATTCAGGATGCAATAAAAACGAACGTGAATAAATTGGCGTTTGTACGAGGAATGCATAATTCGGGCTGAGGCGAAAGCTCCAATTACGATTGTTTGTATTTAGAGTCCGCGGCTCGCACAGGGAGGCATGGAGCACCGGAAATACCGGCGCCCGCGCTCGCAGTTCTTGCGGAGCGCATTGCCAGGACAGACAGGTTATGAACCGGATTTTTCGCGTCATCTGGAACGACGCACTCGCCCTTTGGACCGTCGCTTCCGAATTGGGACGTGGCCACGCAAGATCTACCTCAGCCACGCAGGGCGTGGCCCTGCTAGCCGCCACTTTGCTGGCGGCTGCTTCCTTGCCCGCCTCCGCCGCATGTACGACGGACACGAATGCCAATGCAGTCAATTGCACGGGAAACCAGGGCACGACGGTAGGTACGGGCGCGGCGACCACGCCGGGCGTCTCGGTCACGGTCACGTCGGGCGCGACGGTCGATACAGGCAACAGCTCGGGCATCAGCGTCGGCGACCAGGCAGCCATCGTGATCCAGAACGGCGGGATCGTTCAGAACAATGCCGCCAGTGGCGGCGCGTCGCCTTACCCGGGCATCGGTGCGAACACGATCGAGGTCAACAACAACAGCACGATCACCATCGATGCAGGGGGCTCCGTCGCCGCCAGCGGCTCAGGTGGCAACTCCGAAGCCATCAACCCCCTGGGCAGCGGAAACATCATCACCAACAACGGCGCGATCAGCTCTGCCCATACCGCGATCTGGTTCCAGGCGAACAGTGGTTCCAACACCGTCGTGAACACCGGCAGCATCGTGGCCGGCGCCGGCACGAACTCGACCACGACGACCGTCATCGGCGCCAGCGGCACGATGGCGGTCGATTTCACCAACAAGGGCAGCCTCGTCGGCTCGCTCGCCTTCGCTGGCGGCAGCGACGTGCTGCGCTGGTACACGGGAGCCACGATCACCGGCAACATCAGCGGTGGCGCGGGCGCCGACCTGCTCACGCTCAACAGCGACAACGGCGCGAGCGACACTTTCGCGCCGCGGTCTCTCACCGGATTCGAAACGCTGGTCAACAACAGCGGCACCTGGAAATTCAATGTCGCGCTGGCACCAGCGGGCATCACGAGCACCACGGTCCTGGGAGGAACGCTGATCCTTGGCGCCGACAACAGCGCCTATGCAGGCAGCATGACCGTGGGCTCGGGCGGCGTGCTGCAGAGCAGCGCGCAGTTCGCGCCGGCGACGATCACCGACAACGGACTCGTGCGCTTTGCCCAGCCCGACAACGCAACCTACAGCGGCCTGTTGAGCGGCACGGGCGGCATCGAGAAGACCGGCACGGGCACGCTCACGCTGATCGGGGACCAGACCTTCACGGGCCTCACCACTGTTTCCGCGGGAACGCTGCAGCTCGGCAACGGCGGCACCACGGGCAGCATCGTGGGCAACATCCTGAACAACGCGACGCTGGCCATCAACCGCTCGAACGCGCTCACGCTGTCGGGCACGATCAGCGGCACCGGCTCGCTCGTGAAAGAGGGCGCCGGCGCCACGACGCTGACCGCAGCCAACAGCTACAGCGGGGGCACCGCGCTCAAGCAGGGCCGATTGAACGTCGGCAACAGCCTGGCGCTGGGCACCGGCGCGCTGGCAATGGACAACGGCACCACGCTCGGCTTCGCCGCCGACGGCCTGAACCTCGCCAACGCCATCGTGCTGACCGGCAGTGAAGACCCGGTCATCGACACCGGCAGCTTCAGCGCAGCGCTCAGCGGCAACATCAGCGGCAGCGGCTTCATCACCAAGCTGGGCAGCGGCACCCTCACGCTCTCGGGCGCCAACAGCTATACCGGCGCGACCGACGTGGCCGAAGGCACCCTGAGGGCAGGCGCGAGCGGCACCTTCAGTGCGGCCTCGGCACACACGGTGGAAAGCGGTGCCACGCTCGACCTCGCGGGCTTCAGCCAGACGGTGGCCTCGCTCGCCAACAGCGGCACCGTCTCGCTGGTGGGCACCGCACCGGGCACCACGCTCACCGTCACCGGCGCCTATGCCGGCAACAACGGCGTGCTGCGGCTGGGCACTTTCCTGGGCGACAGCAGCAGCGTGAGCGACCGGCTGGTACTGGACGGCGCGAGCGCCTCGGCCAGCGGCCGCACCAGCGTGCAGATCACGCAACTTGGTGGCCTGGGCGCGCTGACCACGGGCAACGGCATCGAGGTGATCTCGGCGCGCAACGGTGCCACCACCACCGCGCAGACCACGAAGGACGCCTTCTCTCTCGCAGGCGGGCACGTCGATGCGGGCGCCTACGAGTACCGCTTGCATGCCGCCGACGCGAGCGGTGCCGGCGAGAACTGGTACCTGCGCTCGACCACCACGGCGACGCTATCGACGGGAACGCCAGCGACAGGCGCGGACGGCTCGACCGGCAGCACAGGCGGCACCGGCACTACAGGCCCGATCACCGTGCAAGTGCCAACCTATCGCGCCGAAGTCCCGCTGCTGTCCGCGTTGCCCAGCCAGGTGCGCCAGATGGACCTGGCCATGATCGGCAACCTGCACCAGCGCATCGGCGACGACGACGTCAAGGCCGGCGGCCCCGCATCGACCGGCACCGAGCGCCGTGCCTGGGGCCGTGTGATCGCCACGGACATCGACATCCGCCAGCAGGGCACCGTCAGCCCGCACAGCAAGGGCAACGTCAAGGGTTTCCAGGCCGGCACCGACCTCTTCGCCACCTCGAACTGGCGTGCCGGTGTGTACGTCGGCCAACTCGACGGCCGCGTCAGGGTCAACGGCTTCGCCAGCGGCATCGCCAACCTGGCCGTCGGTTCCAACGACCTGCGCAGCCAGTACCTGGGCGCCTACGGCACCTGGACCGCCGATTCGGGTTTCTATGTCGATGCCGTGCTGCAGGCTGGGCGGCACCGCTACACCATCGAGCCGTTGTCGACCTCGCGCGGCGCGGGCAAGGGCGACAGCCTGATGGCGTCCATCGAAGTGGGCCAGGCCTTCGCGCTAGGCGAGAGCGGCTGGAAGATCGAGCCACAGCTCCAGCTGATCCACCAGCACCTTGGCCTGGACAACATCGCGATCTCCGGTGCGAACGTGCGGCAGGACAGTGACGACGGCTGGATTGCACGCGTCGGCGTGCGCCTGAAGGGCGAGATGGCCACGGCGCTCGGCACGCTGCAACCGTACGGCCGCTTCAACCTCTACAAGGCGAGCAGTGGTGCCGACGTGGTCCGCTTCGTCGGACCCGCTGCCGCGACCGACGTCACGGGCCGCACCGGTTCCACCGTCAGCGAGCTGGCCGGTGGCCTCACCCTGGCGCTGAATCAGACGACCAGCATCTACGGCGAAGTCGGCAAGCTGTGGGCCTCGGGTGGCGCGACGGATGTGAAGACTTCCCTGCAAGGCTCGCTCGGGCTGCGCATGAAGTGGTGAGAGCGCGCCGTGCCATGAACCAGTTCTTGGCGCGGTGCGGTCTTGCGCCGGCAGTCGAGAAGAAGCCCGGCCAGGACAAGAATTCAAAGGTACCTGCCAGCCCCCTATGAAGCCGGACATCGATCTTCCTTGGACTCCTTTCAGCTTCGATGGTGTAGCAACCTGGTTGTGTCCCAGTCTGTGGGACGAGACGAAGCACGTCCCCTTCAGGGGGGCGTTATTCGTACTTTCCTACAGCGCATCAACCATCTTCTTTTTCTCGGTAGTGATGGTTCCCGTCGGGTTGCTTGTTTCCGTTCCGTTGATGACGACGCTTGCGATCGCACTCATCCCCGGGACGTGGTTTGGTATCGCGATGGGTTTGCTTTCTGGGTGGCATTTCAGAAGAAAAGTGCATAAATCCAGGCAGCCATAGCACGGCGGGCCCCTGCCGAGCAAGACCTCAGGCCGCGGCCCACTCCAGCGCCTGGCCCACGCAGTGCAGCGCGGCGGCGAGCTCGGCGTTGGTCGCCAGGCCGAAGCCGAGGCGGAACACACGGGGCTGGTCGCCGAACCAGGGGCCCGGCGCCAGCCGAACACCGCGTTCATGCAGTGCCGCCTGAAAGCGCTGCAGCGCCGCATCGTCATACACCTGCGGCTTCAGCCGCACGCAGCACAGCGCGCCGGCGTCCGGACGCACCCATTCGATCCGCGCGGCGTGGCGGCCGACCCAGGCCTCGAGCGTCCCCAGGTTGTGCGCGAGATGCCGCCGCCGCGTGCCGACGATGTGCTCCCCTTGCTTCAGAACCGTGGCCGCCAGTGCCTCGTCCAGTGGCGAGCACGAGATCACGGTGTTGAACTTTGCCGTGATCAGCGCTTGCCGCAGCGCCGCGTCGCGCACGATCGCCCAGCCGATGCGCAGCCCCGCGGCGCCATGGCACTTGGAGAGCGATGCCACCGTGACCACCCGAGGCCCCAATGCACTGGCGCTGGGCAAGGTGGAGTGGTCGCCGTAGGCCGCCTCGCGATAGGTCTCGTCGACGATCAGCCAGGCATCGGGCGCATGCGTGCGCATCAGCTCGGCCACTTTGCGCAGCGTCGACGCCGGGATGGCGACACCCGAGGGATTCTGCGGCGAAGCGAGGCTCACGATGCGGGTCTTCGACGAGAGCAGCGCGCGCAGCGCCTCGAGGTCGATCCGGTAGCCGGCGTCGAAGTTCAGCGGCAGCGAGCGCACGGTCGCGCCGACCGCCCCGAGCGTATTGCGCGCGAGCGGAAAGGCCGGTTCGGCGATCACCGCTTCGTCGCCTGGCCCGCAGAGCGTGAAAGCAAGGAGAAACAGCGCATGCATGCCGCCGACCGTGACGACCACATCGTCGGCATCCACGCCATGACGCGCGGCGATCTGCGTGCGCAGCTGCGCACCGCCCGCCGCAGTGCCGTAGCCCAACTGAAGCGCGCCGATCTCTGCCAGGTTGGAGCCGAGCAGTTCGCCGAGCCAGAGGTTCGGTCCCACGCTCTCGGCCAGGTCGTGGCGCGGCGCGCTCGAGACCAGCGAGATGATGTCGTTGTCCGGAAATCGATCCATGGCTTCTCGTACCCGTCTTGTGTAGCTGCCTTCGATGGTGCAAGCTCCAGGTTCAAGATAACAGCCACAGTTTTCTGAAATTGCGACCAGCACAGTTGAAGCCATGACGCTCGAAACACATTCCGCCGGCGGTGCCGATCCGCAGCCCGCCACGCGCTTCCGCTACGAAGAGCTGGCCGATTTCATCGCCGGCCTCGTCGAGAGCGGCACGCTGCCCGCGGGCAGCCGCGCGCCATCGCTGCGCGAGATCAGCGCGCAGCACCGCACCAGCCTGAGCACCGCGGTGCAGGCCTATCGGCTGCTCGAGGACCGCGGCGTGCTCGAGGTGCGGCCGCAGTCGGGCTACTACGTGGCCCGGATACCGCCGGCGCTGCCGCTGCCGGCACCCACGCGGCCGCCGCTGCGCCCGACCAAGGTGGCAGTGTCGAACCTCATGCTGCAACTGCTCGAGAACGCATCGAACGAGGCCTACGTGCCGCTGGGCTGCGCCATTCCTAGCGCGCGGATCCTTGCTTCCTCCAAGCTCGACCGCATCCTCGCGCGCACCGCGCGTGTGAAGGGCGCGCAGCTCAACACCTACTCACCGCCGCGCGGCGAACTGTCGCTGCGCATGGAAATCGCGCGCCGTGCCATGCGCTTCGGACAGGCTTTGTCACCTGACGCCATCGCCATCACCTGCGGCTGCACCGAGGCGTTGGCGCTCGCGCTCGACGCGGTCACCGAGCCTGGCGATGCGGTCGCCATCGAATCGCCGACTTACTTCGGCCTGCTGCAGGTGTTGCGCATGCGCGGCCTGCGGGTGGTGGAACTGCCCACCGACGCCGGCACCGGCGTGGTGATCGATTCACTGCGCGACGTGCTTGCCGCGGGCCAGGTGCGCGCCTGCGTGCTGGCTTCGAGCTTCCAGAATCCGCTGGGTTTCACGATGCCGATCGAGAATCGCCGCGAGGTGCTGCGCCTGCTCGCGAAGCACCGCGTGCCGCTGATCGAGGACGACGTCTATGGCGACATCCATTTCGGCGAGGAACGCCCGATTCCCTTCAGCGCGCTCGACCGCCACGACAACACCATCTACTGCGGTTCGTTCTCGAAGACGCTGGCGCCGGGCTATCGCATCGGCTGGATCGTGCCGGGCCGCCACATGGCACGCGTGCTCGAGAGCAAGTTCGCCTCGACGCTGGCCACGCCGGTGCTGACGCAGGCTGCGCTTGCGGACTTTCTCTCGAACGGCGACTACGACCGCCACCTGCGCCGCTTGCAGCGCGAGTTCGCCGACACGCTGGAGCACATGTCGCGCGTGATCGAGCAAGCCTTTCCGCCGGGGACCAGGATCACTCGGCCAGCGGGCAATTTCGTGCTGTGGCTCGAACTTCCCAAGGCGCTCGACACGCGGGCGCTGTTCGCTCAGGCGCTGAAGAAGGGCGTGTGCTTCGCGCCCGGCGTGGTGTTCTCGGCGAGCGGGCGCTATGCCCACTGCATGCGCCTGAGCGGCGGCTACGGCTGGGATGCGCGCATCGAGAAGGGCCTGCGCACGCTGGGCGCGCTCGCGGCAAAGGCAGTGAGCTGAACGAAGAGGCAGCGGCGGGAAACCCGGGGCTCACACCCGCCGGTGCGCAGCCACCCGTTCGAGCAATTCGAACAGCATCCCTCGCTCGCCGGGCGTCAGGTGTGCCAGCAGATCGGCCTCCATCTTCGCCGCGACGGTCTCCGCCTTCTTGACGAGATCGCTGCCCTTGCGCGTGAGCCGTACGTGCGCCGAGCGGCGATCGATCTCGCTGCGGCTGCGATTCAGCAGGCCGCGTTCTTCGAGCCGATCGAGCGTGATCGTGAGATAAGGCATCGAGACGTACAGCGCACGCGCGAGCTGCTTGGGCGTCACATCGCTGTTCGAGTCGACCAGCACGAGCAGCGAGAACTCGACCCGCCGCAGGTTGAAGGGTTCGCCCACGTGCTTCTCGTAGAGGGTCGACGTGGGGATCGTGGCCTGCACGAGGCTGTAGCCCAGCAGCCGGCGCATGCGTTCGTCTTCCAGTCCGCTGCGGTCGGGATGGCGTGCGAGCTCATGGGAAGAAGAAGGAGGGGGGCGGGCCGTCATGGAGAGGGCCAGTGTAGCGGTCCGGCCGGACCGATCGCACCCCGTCTGGCAGGCGGGCGACCGCATCGCGGCCGGCAGTGCCCGCCGTCAGTTGGCGCAGACGAACTTGCCGGGATCGTTCTGTTCCAGCAGTGCCGCCGGCGCCGAGCCGGTGGTCCCGATGTACTGCGCGTATTGCGGGTAGGGGCACAGGGGCCGCACGCGCGAGCTCACTCCCGCGGGCAGCGTCCAGCCGGCGGTGTCGGGATTGCCGGGCTTCGAGCTCGCGATCAGGCGATCGGGCGCCTTGCCTTTCTCGACCCAGTCGACCACCGCGCTGAATACCGGGAAGGTATCGGTGGCGGGGCCGCCCGAGCAGTGGTTCATGCCGGGCACCGCGAACAGCCGCACGAAGTCCTTCACGGTGCCGTTCGCCGTGTTGCCGGCCAGCGAATCGACCCACTTGGCCGTGTAGTTGAAAGAGAAGACCGGGTCGCTGGTGCCGTGATAAAGAATCAGCTTGCCGCCCTTGCCCTTGAGCTTGGACATGTCGGTCGAGTGCGTGCCCATGAAGCTGTAGGCCGACTCGGTGTAGGTTCCGTCGGTGGCCTTGATCTTCGGCGCGTCGGCATCCCAGTCGAAGCGCAGTTGGAACTGCACCAGCGAGTTGCCGGTCGCCAGGCCCTGTGTGGGCGGGGTGGTGAAGATCAGCGGACCCGCGCCGCCGCCGAGGGTGGCGTTGATCGCATCGTTCGCGCCGCTCGTGCGGTAGCCGAATCCGGTCTTCCAGATCTGCCATCCGAAGGCGCCGATGCCTGCGTCCCAGGGCCAGTCCGAGTAGAGCGCGTCGCCGGCGCTGTTTTTCACGCCGCCCATGACCTTCTGCATGGCCGTGACCTGGGCCGGAACGAGGCAGCCCGGCGCGCCTGGTGCGCCCGGCGCGCCGCAGGCCAGGGTGCTGACATCGAAGGTGCAGGAGCGCTTGTTGATCATGCCGTCGACCAGCCCGTCGTCGGCATCGCACTTCGCCAGTACCGCTTGCTGCAGGGCCGCCCATTGCGCGGGCTGGAAGGCCGCATTCATCAGGGGGGTCGCGTTCGAGGCGCCGGGGCCCGTGGTTTCCAGGAAGCCCTGCGCTTGCGCCGCAGCCGCGAATTGCTGCGTGTCCCAGGCTTCGGCGAGCCAGGCCTTCGGAAGATCCGAGCCGGGGTCTCCGGCGACCACGCCGTCGAACTCGTCGCCGAAGCGCTGCGAAACCATCATCGCTTCGCGTCCGCCTTCGGAGCAGCCCATGAAATAGGCGTAGTCCTGCTTCTTGGCGTAGTAGCGCGCGACCAGCTGATTGGCGAGCTGCTTGGTCTGGCCGATCGCGTTGTAGCCGAAATCGACGCGTGCCACGGGGTCGAGTCCGAAGGAGGCCGTGCC
The DNA here is from genome assembly GCF_047304235.1 of Variovorax sp. Varisp36. Taxonomy (NCBI): domain Bacteria; kingdom Pseudomonadati; phylum Pseudomonadota; class Betaproteobacteria; order Burkholderiales; family Comamonadaceae; genus Variovorax; species Variovorax sp. Varisp36. Next base: position 67,551 of record NZ_JBGLYU010000002.1, on the reverse strand, counting down.
CGCGTTGTTCGGATCGTTGTTGGTCGCGTTGCTGTGGCCGCTGTCGTTCGAGATGGTGGCATAGCCCGACAGCAGCGGCTGGACGGTTTCACCGTTGCTGATGGCGCCCGTGGTGTCCGGCACCGAGCCATCGGAGCCGCCGCCGCCGCTCATGAACATGCGGCCGTTCCACCGCGTCGGCAGGTTGATCTGGAACGCGATTGCATAGGTCGACATCGCGTCGGTCTGGCCCGCGGCCTGGAGGCCCTTGCGGCCGCCGTTGATGGTGCCGGCCACCGCGCAGTAGCTTTGCGGGTTGCCGCTCGCGTCGGTCGCCGTGGTCTTCGCGATCTTGGTCGAAGTGATGCTCACGGTGCGTCCCGCGGCCGAGAGCTCGGCCGCCAGTGCCGCGACCGCTGCACAGCCGCCGGCCTCGTCGGGCGTGTTGAGCAGCGCAGGCTGTGCCACGGGTGCCGGCGCGGGCGACGGCGGGGGCGCAGACGGGGGTGAAGTGGGCGCCGGGGCTGGTGTCGGCAACAGGGTGAATGCGGAAGCCGCCCTGTCGCTCCCTCCGCATCCGCTTGCGGCGGCCGCCGCGACGACACAGGCCAGCAGCGGCCTCCGGATTGGGGAACTCATTCGATTGTCTCCAGTTGTTAACTAGTTTCCGAGCCCGCACAGCCCGATCCCCCTCGTGAAATCGGAGGAAGCGAGTCGTTCGAACGGGAGAATAGTTAACTTGATTAATCAAATGATCGGGACTTACCCGAGGCCCCATGCAGCGGGCTGAAGCTCGCGCTCGTGCTATTGGTGCTGGCTGGACATCAGTGTCGGGCTCTCCCAGGTTCCGGTGCTGGCCGTCGCGGGCTTCCATGTTCTGAGCGGCCGCGTTTGGGCATTCGGTCCTCCGGGGGCGGGCAGGGTAGGGCCTCCGGATTTGACCGTCACCGCAACTGCAACTTCATCACCACTTCACGCGCACGCCAACCGAGCCATTGACCGAGCTCTTGACCCTGGCGTTGCCGCCGCTCGCCCAGAGCTTGCCGACTTCTCCGTAGAGGCTCGTCGACTCGCCCACGGTCAGCGTGAAGCCGCCCGCGAGCTCGGTACTCGCGCCGCCGGTGGGCACCGAGATGTCAGTCGTGATTGCTCCGTTCACGAAGCGCGCGATGTCCGCGCCGCTGGAGCTCCTGTAGACGTTGAAGCGGCCGTACGGCTGCAGCATGCCGATGCCGGTGTCGACCTGGCCCTTCACCCGCACACCCGCCCGGGCGATCCAGCCGCTGTCGGCCTGCGGTTGGACGACGGCGCCGACAATGGCGGAGTTGTTCAGATCCATGTGCTGGTGGATCAGCTGCAACTGGGGCTCGATGCTCCAGCCGCTGCCACCGAGCGCAAAGGCTTGCCCCACCTCGATCGAGCCCAGCAGGCTGTTGCCCTTGCCGCCGACGCCCTGGCCCAGCAGCGGCTCGACCGTGTAGCGGTGGCGGCCCGACTGCAGCACCGCATCGGCATAGAACCCGCTGTCACCGGTGTAGGTGCCGTACACGCCCACATACTGGCTGCGAAGGTCGTTGCGGCCCACGGCCAGGTTCTGGATACCGCTGGCGAAGCCCCGCACGCGGGCGTCGCCGTCGAGTTGGCCGACGTAGATGCCTGCGCGCCAGTTCGGCGCGGCCAGCAGGTCGGTGCCGGCCTGGAAGCCCGTGAGCCGGCCCTTGCCGGTGGGGGAGACGGCGCCACCTTGCTGGACGTCGATGTCGGCGGAGAGCACGCGCGCCCAGGCGTGGCGATCCGAGCCGCTCGGCATCGCCGCGCTGCCCTTGACGTCGTCGTCCCCCACGCGTTTGCGTAGGTCGCCCAGCATCGCAAGATTGCCCTGGCGCAGTTGGCTCGGCAGCGCCGCGTAGAGCGAGGCTTCCGATCGGTAGGTGATCACCGGCGCAGCGGGCGCCGCCGGTGGGACCGCATTGATGCTTGATCGCAGGAACCAGTTCTCCCCCGCGCCCTTGGCATCGGCTGCGTAGAGGCGGTACTCGTACGCACCTGCATCGACGTGGCCGCCGGCCAGCGAGAACGCGTCCTTGGTGGTCTGGGCCGTCGTGGTGGCGCCGTTCAGTGCGGAAATCACTTCGATGCCATTGCCGCTGGTCAGTGCGCCCAGTCCACCGAGATTGGTGATCTGCACACTGGTCTTTCCACTGGCCACCGCTGCGGCGCCGTCGAAGATCAGGCGGTCCGACGAGCCCGAGTTGCCGAGAGCCGTCCCTAGCCTCAGCACACCGTTGTTGCCGACGTAGGCGCCGTTGAGGGTCAGCGTCGTGCCCGCGGCCGCCCCGACCAGCGAGACGGTGCCGCTGTTGCTCAGCGAAGCCACGGTCTGGTTGAAGCCTGCAAGATCCAGCGTCGCGCCCGAAGCCACGCTGTACGCGGAGCTTGCACTGAAGGTGTTGGCGGCGCCGGCCTTCAGCGTGCCCTGCGCCACATTGGTGGCGCCGGTATAGGTGTTGGCGCCTGAGAGCGTCAGCGTGCCCGTGCCTTGCTTCGTGATGAAGCCGCCGCCGCTGATCGCGCCGCTCAGCGTTTCGTTGAAGCTGCCGGTGTCGATGACCGGATCGTTGTTGCCTGTCAGTTGGATCGTGTTGGCAATCGTCAACCCATCGGCGCTGAAACCCAGCGTGGTGTCGTCGTCCATCGCCAGCGCGCCGGTGCCCAGCGCCTGGTTGTGGCCGAGGTTCAGGCGCCCTTGACGCAGCGCGGTGCCGCCCGTGTAGGTATTGGTGCCCGAAAGCGTCAGTGTGCCGGTGCCGATCTTGACCAGCGAGCCGCCGGTGCCCGAGATCACGCCCGAGACTTCGGTGTTGGCGTTCAGCCCGCCCGTGGTCAGTGCCTTGGCGCCGAGAATCACGTCGCCCGTGCCCGACAGCGCGCCGATGGAGATTCCTGCTGTGGTCAGCGAGCTGATACGCAGGCGCCCGCCAGCGTTGTTGACCACCGTGGCTTGGCCGGCGCTCGCGCGGTCGAAGATGTCAATCAGCCCGCCGCTTTCGTTGACGAAGGTCGCCTGGCCCGCGCTGGCGTCGTCCAGCAGGTTGATCTGGCCGCCCGAGAAGTTGGTGATGCGCGCGTTGCCGGCCGTCGCGTTGAACCAGATGTTGGTCAGCCCACCGTGGTTCTCGATGACGGCGTTGCCCGCGGTGGCGTTGTCGCGAAACTCGGCGGCCGCGCCGTTGTTCATGACCAGACGGGCATTGCCTGCCGACGTGGTGCCGCCGAAGCGGACGAAGCCGGCATTGCCGGTGGCGCCGCGCTCGGCGGCGGTAATGGTCAGTCCGCTCGCGTCTGCGTTGCCGCTGAAGAGCAGCGAGGCATTGGCCGCCACCGAGACAGGACCGCTGCCCAGCGCGCCGGTCGCGGCTGCATTGAGGCTGCCCGCCTCCACGGCCGTCCCGCCGACGTAGTTGTTGGCCGCACTGAGCACCAGCGTGCCGGCGCCGGTCTTGCGCAGGCTGCCCGGACCGGAGAGCGTGCCGTTGAGGGTCAGCGTACGCACCAGATCGACTTCGAAGGTCGCACCGCCCGCTCCGAGGGTGATGCTGCGCGTGGCGGTGGTCGTGCCGGTGGAGCGCAACGTACCGGCGTCGAGCGTGAGCCTGCCGGACGAGTCGCCGAGCGCGCCGTCGTCGGCGATGGCGAGCGTGCCTCCGAGCACCGTCCAGGGCGTCAGCCCGGTGGTGGTGCCGGTCAGCGTCCAGGTGTTGGCGCCTGTCTTCTCGTAGCGCTCGAAGCCGCGATAGGTCGCGGCGCCGAGCGAAGTGGTGCCGTCGGTCGCCACGCCCGAGAGGCGCAGCACGTTCCCGGTGCCGATTGCCGACAGGGTCCCATTGATCACCGAGCCGTTCTGCAGCTCGACCGAGTTGTCGTTGCCGGTGACGCGAACCGCGTCGCCGCGCGTGACGCCGTCGCCGCCCATGCCGCCTGTCAGGGTGCCGCTGTTGACGATGCTGTTCGCATTGCCGCGGATGCGCAGGCCTGCGCCTCCGATGCCGTTGGCGGCACTGCTGCCGCCGGCACCGCCCGCGCCCCCCACCAGTGCCCCGGTATTGAGCACCGAGTTGCCGCTGGACTCCATCGCCAGGCCGGCGCCGCCCTCGCCGCCGCCGCCCACCATGCCGCCGATGGTCGCCACGCCGCCATTCCCCCCGCTCCCGCCAGTGGCCGTGCCGGTGTTGGTGACGGTGGCGCCCCCACCTTGCAGCACGATGCCGTCTCCGCCGCCGCCGCCACCGCCGGCCCATTGGCCGATACCGCCGTTGCCGCCGTTGCCGCCGACGATGGCCTGGCTCGCATTGCTGACTACCGCATTGGCGGCGACACCCTGAAGGCCCGCGCCACCACCGCCGCCGCCGCCGGCCAGTCGCCCGCTGCCACCATCGCCGCCACTGCCCCCCAGGAGCGTGGTGGCGCCCGTCACGGTGATGGAGGTGCCAGAGGTGTACACGGCGGCACCACCACCGCCGCCGCCGCCCGCCCCATAGATCGGATCGGGATCGGGAACGCCGGTGCTTCCCGACGATCCGCCGACGGAGCCCGTGACGCTGGTCGCGCCCACCGCTCCCCCGACTCCGCCGGCACCAGCCGCTCCGTTACCGCCGGCTCCGCCACTGCCTCCCGATGGAGACGATCCGTTGCTGGTGGGGTACATGCCGATGTTGCCGCCGCCGCCGCCGCTGCCATTTCCAGCACCGCCCCGGCCGCCAGTACCCCCGCCCGCGACGAATGCAGTACCGCCGCTGGCCTGCGCCCAGGCGCCTGCCGGCAGGCCAGCCAAGGCCAGCAAGCACACGGCGGCAGCGACCGAAGAAGCGCGCCGCCCGCACCGATGCGAAACCTCCGAAACGGCGACCCAGGCGCCGAGCGCAGCGTTCCAGATGCTGCGGTACACAGTGTTCATGTCCCAACCTCTCCTAACGATGGATATGCAACCAAAACAGGCTGAATGTAACTAAACGTGCAGGAGGGAGGGTACTGTTTTCGTCGGCGCTCAAACATCGCCGGAACGGGTGATAGCCAAATCACTGACGCAGGGCCGCTGAGTTGCCGATTGCAGTGTTCGTTCGTACTCATTTGCTCCAGACGATCGGAGCGGACAACCACCCTCGGGCTGCACTCAGGAGTGCCAGTAGAATCCGTGCCTGCCGCGGGTGTAGTTCAATGGCAGAACGGCAGCTTCCCAAGCTTCATACGAGGGTTCGATTCCCTTCACCCGCTCCATGCCTGCTACGCAGGCCATGTCATCGCCGCAGCGAACGCACCTACTCGCCGGGTACAGGCGGTATGTATTTCCCAGCCTGCTCAAGGCTCGCCCGCTCGACAACCTCCTCGCTGCCATAGGGACTTTCCCGACAAGCCTCCCGTTGTCAGGTGGAGGTCAGGTATTCGATCGAGCATTGAAACAGAAAGTACTACTTTCGCTCGCAGGCCTTGCCCGAGCCTCGGTTCGGCGGCAGGGGCCCAAAAGCGATCTGGAGGGTGCGATGCGCGTGACCAACTTGAATTGGGTCGGGACTTCGGAAACGACGTTTCGCGTGTGGCCGGATGACCCTGGCGGCTTCTCCACCCAGAGGATCACGCCGATGCACCACAACTTTCACGAGCATCCCCTGTTTCAGGTGCCCGAACTCGTGAAGCTCGGGATGGAACTCTCGAAGCTGGACCAATGCAGGTTCATGAACCCGGACAGGACGGTCGCGTCCACGCTTGCGCACGACAGCCGGCATCCTGACGGGCGCAGCATCGAGGAATTCTTCCAGCGCATGGAGGAGCCGGGTTCGTCGGTTTCCTTCTACAACATCGAAGTCATTCCCCGCTATCAGGCCCTGCTGATGTCGGTGGTGAATTCGATGCGCGCTCTCGTCGAACGTGAGCAGCCGGACATCTTCAGGGTGAACGGATTCGTCTTCTTCTCTGCGCCGCCGTCCGTCACGCCCTTTCACATCGACCGAGAGAACAACTTCTGGCTGCAGTTGCATGGGCACAAGACCCTCAACGTCTGGGATCACCGCGATCGCACCATCGTGCCGGCCGATGCCGTGGAGGACTTCATCGTCACGCAGTCGCTCAAGAAAGTGCGTTTCGACGAAGCGTTCCTGCCGCGCGGGCTGGAGTTCAATGCGCAGCCAGGGGATGCCATCTATTTCCCGAGCACCTCGCCCCACATGACGAGGTCCAAGGTCGACGGGGCTGGCCCAGGCGATCGCCTGTCGATCTCGATCGGGGTGACCTTCTACACCGCTGCCACGCGCGAGGTTGCCCGCATCCATCAGGTGAACCGGCTGATGCGCAAGTGCGGCCTGTCCCCCTCGTATCCGAGGGAATCGCCCACCGCGGACGCAGTCAAATCGGCCCTCGGCGGCATGGTCGGTGCAGGGCGCGCCAGGCTCGGCGCCGCGCGCGCCCGGCTCATCAGCATGACGACGGCGCGACGTTTCAAGCACACGCCGCCGCCCGGCTCCTACTGAAGAACGTGCCTGCGCCGGGCCGCTCCCTCCCGCTCGAACTGTGGTGGCATGTCCTTCGATGCCCACCCCACCAAGGAGGAGGCTGGCACCATATCGAGCATGAAATTCAAACCCACCAGGCTGGCTGTCCATCTGCTCCTCGCCGCGGCAGCCGGGTCGTGCGCCGCTGGAACGATCGTGTGCGCGCCTGCTTCGAGCGGCGCAGGGCCGGCTCCCTGGATCCGCAGGATCTCGATCGACGAGCACTCTCGCACCGTCAACATGGACGTCGTTCGCCAGAGGACGAAAGACGCGGACACCATGGGCAAGATGAGGGCCGAGCTGCTGAGCATGGACGAGACCCAGGGGGGCGAGCCGGTCTACGTGTTCAACGCCATTCCCGCCGCGAGTGACGAAGTTACGCACCTCTTCAAGCTGTTCAAGGCAGGGGAGTGGCGCCTGATACGTGCCGGGGTGACGTTCGTCGGCAAGGTGCCGGCACTGCGAACGATCGAGACGAGCACGGTCCTGGATTGCAAGCGGTCGGACTTGGGGTAGCTTCGTCGCCATCGGATCAAACAAAGAACGGACAACGTGCCACGGGCATGGAGCAGGGGCGGAAATGCCGCAACAAAAGCAGGTAACCCGAAGGTAGGCGTGTTCCGACAGACTTGAAGGCTGGCGCGGAGGAACATGGCTTCCCACCGCACCCTCGCGGAAAGGAGCGTGAAATGACGTTCGACTTCTTGTTTCGCCCGACTCACACCGCGTATCTCCGGCGCGCGGCGGCACTTCTGGAAGAGGCGCAGATGGCGCGCATCGAGCATCAGGCTGCGGCAGAGCATCACAGCGCCCTCGCCAGGATGTACGCCGAACGCGTCAGGCGTCTCGAGAACGAGCTCTATCGCCAGCCGCAGAATGTGGCGCACGGAATGCCCGCCGAAGGTGCCGCCGCCGACGAGCGGCCGCAGTTGTATTCGCTGGACGGAACCCGCAAACCCGGGCTGACCTCGGCGACCTGAGCCAGGGGGCGGCCTCTGGGCCATGCGTGGGCGAGTCCAAAAAAATACCCGCCGAAGCGGGTACGAATAGCCCATGGAGGGGCGCTCTGGGCACTGACCGAGAGCTCTTCTTTTATGGGCCCTGTTGCGTGACAGCATCGGTATCGTCGATGCCCCCCTGGGGTCCGGGTGTCAGTCGGAAATAGGCAGTTGCCGTAGGACACTCATAAAAACGTGAACTATTTGGCAATATTTTTCCGGCCATCAGCGCAGGAACACGTGCCGCATGAACTGCATGATCGGGTACTGGATGACCGTCTGCACCTTTGCCGGTAGTTCCAGCGGCCGCATCAGCATCTTGAGCGTGTGGCCGGGGCTCAGGTTGGTGCGGATGGTGCTGTTCATGTCCGCGCTCAGTTGCTGCACGTAGGCCGTGTCGGTGGCGCGGCCGGGCGAGCGCGTCTTCACCACGTGGCGGATCGCGCAGTCGGCGTCTTCGCTCTTGAGTTCGAGCGTGCGGCGGCCGATGGTGCCCATCACGCGCAGGCGGCCCAGCTTTTCCTGCTCGCGGTAGCGGCGGAAGAAGCGGTAGAAGTGCTTGTAGTGGTTGACCTCGTCGGTCGCGATGCGGGTCGCCAGGTCCCGCAGCACGGGTTCGTCGGTGCAGCGCGCCATGGCGCGGTAGTAGGTGGCGGTGCCGGTCTCGACCACGCAGCGGGCGGTCATTTCGAGGGCGCGGGTCGGGGCCAGCAACTCGACCTTGCAGTAGGTCGCGTATTCCTCCAGGAAGCCCTGATAGGCGACATCCCATTCGAACTCCGGCCAGACGTGGCGGACATATGCGCGCAGGGCCCTGCCGTGCTGCAGTTCCTCGAGTTCCCAGTGGTTCGACAACCAGTCGGTGACCTCGTCGTCGCCCCGGAAAAAATCGACCAGGTTGTGTGTGTAGAGGTCCGAGCCGCTCTCGACGAAGGAGGCGGAGGTCACCAGATAGAAGAGATTTTCGTCCGGGCGTACCTTGTCGAGCGCGATGCGCGAGAAATCCAGGTCTTCGATCTTCCAGTGCTGATCCGCCTCTTGGCTTGCCATTCGAGCTCCTTGATCTTGTGTCCGTACAAGTACGGATGGCGCCGGCCGTATTTGGTTCTCTTCTTTTGCGCCAAGTCACATATTAGCCGTGGCCTCCGGATCGTGCAGCTTGCGAGGCGGCGCGGGTGCATGGCGAAACCTATAATCGTTTGTTCAAGCAAATCAAGCAGTTAGGCCGGTTCGCCGCAGTGGGTTCGACATGAGGGTCGCCATCGCCGCGCCGCCCTCGACAGAAGACGAATCCAAAGATGAGCCAGCCCACATTCACGGTCGCGGACATCCGCAAGACCTTTCTCGATTTCTTCGCCTCCAAGGGCCATACGGTGGTGGCCTCGAGCTCGCTGGTGCCGGGCAACGACCCGACCCTCATGTTCACCAACTCAGGCATGGTCCAGTTCAAGGACGTGTTCCTGGGCGAAGACAAGCGCAACTACGTGCGCGCCGCTTCGGTCCAGGCCTGCCTGCGCGCCGGCGGCAAGCACAACGACCTCGAGAACGTGGGCTATACCGCGCGCCACCACACCTTCTTCGAGATGCTGGGCAACTGGAGCTTCGGCGACTACTTCAAGCGCGAATCGCTCAAGTGGGCCTTCGAGCTGCTGACCGAGGTCTACAAGCTGCCGGCCGAGAAGCTCTGGGCCACCGTCTACATCGAAGACGACGAGGCCTACGACATCTGGACCAAGGAAATCGGCCTGCCGCCCGAGCGCGTGGTGCGCATCGGCGACAACAAGGGCGGCCGCTACATGTCCGACAACTTCTGGATGATGGCCGACACCGGTCCGTGCGGCCCGTGCTCCGAGATCTTCTTCGACCACGGCCCCGAGATCCCCGGCGGCCCGCCCGGCTCGCCCGACGAAGACGGCGACCGCTACATCGAGATCTGGAACAACGTGTTCATGCAGTTCGACATGCAGCCCGACGGCTCGGTCAAGAAACTGCCCGCACCCTGCGTCGACACCGGCATGGGCCTGGAACGGCTGGCCGCGATCCTGCAGCACGTGCACAGCAACTACGAGATCGACATCTTCGACGCGCTCATCAAGGCGGCCGGCCGCGAGACTGGCACGCAGGACCTCGCGAACAACTCGCTCAAGGTGATTGCCGATCACATCCGCGCCACCTCGTTCCTGGTGGCCGACGGCGTGATCCCGTCGAATGAAGGCCGCGGCTACGTGCAGCGCCGCATCATTCGCCGTGCCATTCGCCACGGCTACAAGCTGGGCCAGAAGAAGCCCTTCTTCCACAAGCTGGTGCCCGACCTCGTGAAGCTCATGGGCGATGCGTACCCCAAGCTGGTGGCCGATGAGAAGCGCATCACCGATACGTTGAAGGCCGAGGAAGAGCGCTTCTTCGAGACGCTGGCCAACGGCATGGAAATCCTCGACGCGGCGCTGGCCGGTGGTGCCAAGGTGCTGCCGGGCGAAGTCGCCTTCAAGCTGCACGACACCTATGGCTTCCCGCTCGACCTGTCGGCCGATGTGTGCCGCGAGCGTGGCGTGAGCGTCGACGAGGCCGGCTTCAACGCCGCCATGGAAAAGCAGAAGGCTGCGGGCCGCGCCGCCGGCAAGTTCAAGATGGACCGCAACGTCGAATACGCCGGTGCGGGCAACACCTTCACCGGCTACGACCACCTCGAAGAAAACGCCAAGGTCGTGGCGCTGTACTTCGAAGGCGCTGCCGTTCAGGAACTGAAGGAAGGCCAACCCGGCATCGTGGTGCTCGACACCACGCCTTTCTATTCCGAGAGCGGCGGCCAGGTCGGCGACCAGGGCGTGCTCGTTGCCGAAGGCGTGCAGTTCGGCGTCGAAGACACGCAGAAGATCAAGGCCGACGTGTTCGGCCACCACGGCACGCAGACCCAGGGCACGCTCAAGGTCGGCGACACGGTCAAGGCCGCGGTCGACACCGCCCGCCGCGCCGCCACCATGCGCAACCACTCGGTCACCCACCTGATGCACAAGGCCCTGCGCGAAGTGCTGGGCGATCACGTGCAGCAAAAGGGCTCGCTGGTCGACGCCGACAAGACGCGCTTCGACTTCGCGCACAACGCGCCCGTCTCGCACGACCAGATCGTCGAGATCGAGAAGCGCGTCAACGCCGAGATCCTCGCCAACGCGCCGACCCAGGCCCGCGTGATGGACATGGAGTCGGCCCAGAAGACCGGCGCGATGATGCTGTTTGGCGAGAAGTACGGCGAGACCGTGCGCGTGCTCGACATCGGTACGAGCCGCGAACTCTGCGGCGGCACTCACGTGGGCCGCACGGGCGACATCGGCCTCTTCAAGATCGTCAGCGAAGGCGGCGTGGCCGCCGGCGTGCGACGCATCGAGGCCGTTACGGGTGCCAACGCGCTCACCTACCTGCAGGACCTCGAATCGACCGTGCACAGCGTGGCCGCCACGCTCAAGTCGCCGGCCGCCGAGCTGCAGGGCCGGCTCACGCAGGTGCTGGAGCAGGTGAGGGCGCTCGAACGCGAAGTGGGGGCGCTCAAGGGCAAGCTCGCGTCGTCGAAGGGCGACGAGCTCGTCTCGCAGGCCGTGGACGTCAACGGCATCAAGGTGCTCGCGGCCAAGCTCGACGGCGCCGACGCCAAGACGCTGCGCGACACCATGGACAAGCTCAAGGACAAGCTCAAGACCGCCGCCATCGTGCTGGCCGCCGTCGACGGTGACAAGGTGCAGATCGCGGCCGGCGTCACGGCCGACAGCGTGGGCAAGGTCAAGGCCGGCGAGCTGGTCAACTTCGTGGCCCAGCAGGTCGGCGGCAAGGGCGGCGGCAAGGCCGACATGGCCATGGCCGGCGGCACCAACGCGGCGGGCCTTGCGGTCGCGCTGCAGTCGGTGCAGGCCTGGGTTGCGGAACGCGCCTGACCATCCACCCGTCTCGACCCGCACAAGCACTTCATGCCAGACGCAATCCCCGGTGAAGTGCTCGTGATGGGGGCGGGCACCATCGGGTGCTTCATCGGCGGCAGCCTTGCAGCGGCCGGCGTGCCCGTCACTTTCGTCGGACGTCCGCGCATGCTGGACAAGCTCGCGGCGCATGGCCTGACGCTCACCGACATCGACGGGGCGACGCGCAGGCTGCCTGCCGAGAAATTGCGGCTGTGCGACCAGGTCCCGGTGGGTGCGCGGCCTTCGCTGGTGCTGCTGTGCGTGAAGAGCGGCGCCACTGCCGCGGCGGCCGGCGAGCTGGCTTTTGCATTGCCCGCGGGCACTACGGTGGTCTCGCTGCAGAACGGCATCTCCAATTCCGCGGCCGCATCGCAGACCGGCCCCTCGCTGAATGTGCGGGCCGGCATGGTGCCGTATAACGTGGCCGAGATCGGCCCCGGCGCCTTCCATCGCGGCACCGCTGGCCGGCTGGCCGCGGAAGACGATGCGGCGCTGCGACCCTGGCTGCCCGTGTTCGAGCGCGCCGGCGTGCCGCTCGACCTGCATGCCGACCTGCTGCCCGTGCAGTGGGGCAAGCTGATGCTCAACCTCAACAATTCGGTCAACGCGCTCTCGGGCCTGCCACTGCGCGAAGAGCTGATGCTGCGCGGCTACCGCCGCTGCTTCGCGTCGCTGATCGAGGAGGCGTTGGACATCCTCAAGGTCGCGGGCATTGCACCGGCGCAGGTCGCTGCCGTTCCGGCGCACCGGCTGATCAACCTGCTGCGCCTGCCCGACTGGCTGTTTCGCATCGTTGCGGCGCGCATGCTGCGCATCGATGCCAAGGCCCGCTCCAGCATGGCCGACGACTTGGCGCTGGGCCGCCGCACCGAGATCGACTCGCTCAGCGGCGAGGTCGTGCGCCTCGCGCAGGAGCACGGCCTGAGCGCGCCGCGCAATGCGCGCATGGTCTCGCTGCTCGAGGCCTGGCCGCAGAGCCCCAAGCGCTGGACGGCACGGCAATTGCAGGATGCGCTCGGCCTGTAGCGCTTAGCCTGTACCCTCGGCTGCGTTGCAGCAGCTTTCAAAGGGTTGTTCTCATGCAGGTCCTGATTCTCGGCAGCGGTGTCATTGGCACCTCGATGGCTTACTACCTGGCGCATGCCGGGCACGAGGTGACGGTGCTGGAGCGCCAGCCGGCGCCCGCGCTCGAAACCAGCTTCGGCAACGCGGGCGAAGTCTCGCCCGGCTACTCGGCGCCGTGGGCCGGGCCGGGCGTGCCGGTCAAGGCCATCAAGTGGATGCTGATGCAGCACAGCCCGCTGGTCATCAAGCCGATGCTCGATCCGGCCATGTGGCGCTGGGGCCTTGCGATGCTGCGCAACTGCACGCAGGCGCGCTACGAGGTCAACAAGGGCCGCATGGTGCGGCTCGCCGAGTACAGCCGCGATTGCCTGAAGGCCCTGCGCGCCGACACCGGCATCGCCTACGACGAGCGCATGCAGGGCACGCTGCAGTTGTTCCGCACGCAGCACCAACTCGACGGCACCTCGAAAGACGTCGAAGTGCTCAAGGCCTCCGGCGTGCCCTACCAGGTGCTCGACCGCGAAGGCTGCGTGCAGTACGAGCCCGCGCTTGCATCGGTGAAGGACAAGTTCGTGGGCGGCCTGCGCCTGCCGGGCGACGAGACCGGCGATTGCTTCAAGTTCACGCAGGCACTCGCCAAGCTGGCGGAAGCCGAGGGTGTGAAGTTCAGGTTCGGCGTGAACATCCAGGCCCTCGAGCACGATGCAGTCAAGGGCGTGACGGCTGTGCGCACCGATGCCGGCAGCTTCACCGCCGAGCGCTACGTGGTCGCGCTCGGCAGCTACTCGCCCGCGCTGGTCAGGCCGCTGGGCATTCGCCTGCCGGTGTATCCGGTCAAGGGCTTCTCGATCACCGTGCCCATCTCCGATGCCGGCGGCGCGCCCGAGTCGACGGTGATGGACGAGACCTTCAAGGTGGCCGTCACGCGGCTTGGCAACCGCATCCGCGTGGGCGGCACCGCGCAGCTCTCGGGCTTCGACCTGCGCCTGGACGCGCGTCGGCGTGACACGCTCGAACACGTCGTGACCGACCTGTTCCCCAGGGGCGGCAACGTGCGCGACGCCTCCTTCTGGACCGGCCTGCGCCCCATGACGCCCGACGGCACGCCGGTGATCGGCGCCACCCACATTCCCAACCTGATGTTGGGCACCGGCCACGGCACCCTTGGCTGGACCATGGCGGCCGGCACCGGCCGCGTGATGGCCGAGCTGATCGCGGGCCGGGCGCCCGAGATCGACATGGAAGGTCTCACCGTGGCGCGCTACGGCGGCTGAAGCGGCAACCGCGCTTTCCAATCCCGCAGGGCGGCCCGCAAAGGCCGCCCTGTTTTCGTTGTGTCACAGAGATCAGGGTTTGTACTTAGTCATGAAGTTGTCTTCCTCGGTATTCTTCGTGGCGTTCCATTAATAAATCGTTGTTTCTTTAGTGAAACAAAACTGCGATCCAAAGAACCCGATGAAACACACACGCCGCCATGCCTTTGCCGCTGCCATTTCCCTGGCGGCCGCTTGCGCCACCGGACTCGCCTGGGCAGAAAGCTACCCGAGCAAGCCGATCACCCTGGTCGTTGCCTATCCGGCCGGTGGCGACACCGACGCATTGGCGCGGCTTTTCGCCGAAAAGCTGTCGACGCGCGTCGGCCAGCCCGTGGTGGTCGACAACCGCCCCGGCGCCAGCGGCATCATCGGCAGCGCCTACGTGTCCAAGGCCGCGCCCGACGGGTACACGCTGCTGCTAGCGCCCAGCACCTTCTCGATCGCGCAGCTGGTGCTGAAGACAAACGGCTCCGCGGGCTACGACGTGCTGAACGGCTTTACGCCGATCGTGCAGACGGGCAGCCAGCCGCTGTTTCTCGTGGCCGCCGGCAGCAGCGGCTTCGCGAGCGTGAAGGATGCGGTGGCCGCTGCGAAGGACGGCAAGTCGCTGAGCTATGCGAGCCCGGGCAGCGGCTCGCCGATGCACATCCTCGGCGAGATGTTCGCCCGCACCTCGGGCGCGAGCCTCTCGCACGTGCCCTACAAGGGCGTGGCACCCGCCATCAACGATGTGCTCGGCGGCCACGTGCCGGTCACCTTCATCACGCTGGGCCCGGTGGCGCCGTACATCCCCAACGGCAAGCTGCGCCCGCTGGCAGTGGCCTCGGCCCAGCGCTCGCCGCTCGCGCCCAACGTGCCGACGCTGGCGGAGATGGGCTACAAGGACGTCGAGGTCACGGCCTGGAACGGCCTGTGGGGCCCGCGCAACCTGCCGCCCGAGATCGTGAAGATGCTCAACAGCCACTTCAACGAGATCCTCAGGATGCCCGACATTGCCGCACGCATGGCGGTGCTCGGCACCACGCCCGTGGGCGGCGAGGCCGGCGTGCTTGGCAAGACCAACGCTGCCGACTACACGCGCTTCGGCAAGGTCATCAAGGAGCTCGGCATCCAGGCCGACTGAACCACGCATCCCATGTCCGAACTCAAAGCCATTCCCGATCCTTCGAGCCTGCAGGCACTGCTGGCCGAACTGCCCGCCAACCTGCTGGCGGGCCGCCGCATCCTCGTGACCGGCGGCGCGCGCGGCCTCGGGCTTGCCTTCGCGCAGTGCATCGCCGCGGCGGGCGCGAGCGTGGTGCTGGCCGACATCCTGGGCGAGCTGGCCGACACCGAAGCGCAGGCGCTGCGCAAAGCGGGCCGCATCGCCCACGCGCTGCCGGTCGACCTGTCGAATCCGGGCTCCATCGTGGCCTGCGCCACCGAAGCTGTTCGACTGCTCGGCGGCCTCGACGGCCTCGTGAACAACGCCGCCATCACCAACTCGGGCGGGCGCGACGCACACCAGCTCGAGATCGACATGTGGGACCGCGTGATGGACGTCAACGTGCGCGGCAGCTGGCTCATGGGCCGCGCCTGCCGGCCCGCACTGGCCGAAAGCGGCCGCGGCGCCATCGTCAACCTCGCGTCCGACACCGCGCTGTGGGGCGCGCCCAATCTGCTGGCCTATGCGTCGAGCAAGGGCGCCGTCATTGCCATGACCCGTTCGCTGGCACGCGAATGGGGCGGCGACAACATCACCGTCAACGCCGTGGCGCCCGGCCTCACGCTGGTCGAGGCGACCGAGTACGTGCCGATGGCGCGCCACCAGAAATACCTCGAAGGCCGCGCCATCCCGCGCGAGCAGCAGGCCGCCGACGTGTGCGGCGCGACCCTGTTCCTGCTCTCCGGCCTCTCGCGCTTCGTGACCGGCCAACTGCTTGCCGTCAACGGCGGCTTCGCGATGCACTGAACGAATTTTTCCGACCAAGGAGTACACCTGATGAGCGATCTGTCCGAACAGCAAAAGATCACCGATGGCAACAGCAGCCTGGCGCAGCCCGAAGGCGCGAGCCTCGCGGAGTGGATGAACACCCGCATCGCACGCTACGAAACCCGCAAGTACGACTGGGATGCGCTGAAGTTCCAGGCCGACTTCGACCCCAAGTTCCGCCGCGCCCAGATGCGCTACGTGGGCACGGGCGGCACCGGCGTTGCGAAGGACGTCAACACCGTGCCCGCCGAGCACTTCACCTTCTCGACCATGGTGATCCCCGCCGGCCACGAAGGACCGCCGCACCTGCACACCGACGTGGAAGAAGTGTTCTTCCTGATCCGCGGCAAGCTCAAGGTGGTGATCGAGAAAGACGGCGAGCGCTTCGAGACCATCATGACCGACCGCGACCTGATCTCGGTGCCGCCCGGCGTGTACCGCGAGGAGATCAACATCGGCGACGAAGACGCGCTGATGTGCGTGATGCTCGGCGCGAAGAAGCCGGTCACGCCGACGTACCCTGCCGATCACCCGCTGGCCAAGATCAAGCGCTGAGCGAGCCGGCCATGAACGACGCCATCGCTTCCGACCTGCCAGCCTCCGAGCTGGCCCGGCTCGACGCCCGCTTTCCGGCCCGCCATGTGGCCGTGGGCGGCGATGCCGTCGTGTCGGTGCGCGAATGCGGTCAGGGCCCGGTGGTCGTGTGCCTGCACGGCATCGGCTCGGGTGCGGCGTCGTGGCTCGACACCGCCGCGCTGCTGGCGTCGCAGGCCCGCCTGATCGCGTGGGACGCGCCGGGCTACGGCGAATCGACGCCGCTCGAAGCCACCGCACCGACTGCCGCCGACTACGCGGCGCGGCTGAGCGCCTTGCTGGACGCACTCGCCATCGATTCGTGCGTACTCGTCGGCCATTCGCTGGGCGCAATCACCGCCGCATCGGCCGCACGCGGCGACAAGCGCATCCGCCGCCTCGTGCTCGTCAGCCCCGCCATCGGCTATGGCGCGCCGTCCCGCGCGGAAGCCCGCGCCAAGGTCCGCACCGAACGCCTCGCCACACTCGACGAACTCGGCATCGCCGGCATGGCCGCGAAGCGTGCGGGCCGGCTCGTGTCCGACAAGGCGAGCGACCACGCCCACCGGTGGGTGCGCTGGAACATGGCCCGCCTCAACGACCATGGCTACCGCCAGGCCGTCGAGCTGCTGTGCAACGCCGACCTGCTGGCCGATCTGCCGCCGCCGATGCCGGTGCGCGTGGCCTGCGGCGCGCTCGACGTGGTCACGCCGCCGGCGTCGTGCGCCGAGGTCGCGCGCCAGTGCGGCGTGACGCTCGAATTGTTGGACGATGCGGGGCACGCCGGCTATGTGGAGCAACCGCAGGCCGTTGCCACGCTGCTGCGCGAATCGCTCGCCGGTTGACCGCAATACACACAGACAAGAAATTCAAGGAAGGAACAGGCATGGCCACCAACGACAACGAAGCGATGGAAGAGGGCGCCGACCGCTACAACGTGCCGGCGCTGGAGCGCGGCCTGCGCGTGCTGTGCGAGTTCAGCCGCGAGAGCCGCACGCTCTCCGCCCCCGAACTGGCCCGCCGCTTCGACCTCCCGCGCTCGACCGTGTTCCGCCTGCTCACCACGCTGGAGAACATGGGCTTTCTGGAACGCGCCGAGGGCGGGCGCGACTATCGCCTGGGCCTGGCCGTGCTGCGCCTGGGCTTCGAATACCTCGCCTCGCTGGAACTCACGCAACTCGGCACGCCGCTGCTCAACCGCCTGTGCGACGAACTGCGCACGCCGTGCAACCTGGTGGTGCGTGACGGCCGCTCCATCGTCTACGTGGCCAAGGTCGCGCCGCCTACGCCTTTCGCCAGCTCGGTGACGGTGGGCACGCGGCTGCCGGCCCATGCCACGGTGCTCGGCCGCATCCTGCTCGAAGACCTCACGCTGCCGCAGCTGCGCGCGCTCTACCCCGAGGACAAGCTCGAGACCTTCTCGCCGAGCACACCCAAGACCGTGAACGAACTCTTCGACATGGTGCAGGCCGACCGCCAGCGCGGCTATGTGCTGGGCGAGGGCTTCTTCGAATCGAACATCTCCAGCATCGCCGCACCGGTGCGCGACCACAGCGGCCACATCGTGGCGGCGCTGGGAGCCACAGTCACCTCGGACCACATCGACGAGAGCCGCATGGACGAGATGGTGCTGCGCGTGCGCGGCACGGCCGACGAGATCTCGGGCCTGCTGAACTATTCGCCCGCGCGCGCTGCAAAAGTGGTGCCGCTTCGCAGCGCATGACGATCATGAAGACGCATTCTTCTTCCCTCCTTGCCGCCGACGCATTGGCCGGGCGCGTGGCCGTGGTCACGGGCGGCTCGTCGGGCATCGGCCTCGCGACCGTCGAACTGCTGCTCGGCTGCGGTGCGGCCGTTGCGCTGTGTGGCCGCAATGCCGAACGGCTCGACGCGGCCGTGGCCGGCCTGCGCAAGCAGCACCCGGACGCGAAGCTCTTCGCGCAGGCCTGCGACGTGCTCGACGCCAAATCGGTCAAGGCATTTGCCGCCGCCAGCGAGGCCGCGCTCGGGCCGGCCTCGATGCTCGTCAACAACGCAGGGCAGGGCCGCGTCTCCACCTTCGCCGACACCGACGATGCGGCCTGGACCGAAGAGCTCAACCTGAAGTTCTTCTCCGTCATCAATCCCACGCGTGCCTTCCTGCCGCAGCTCGAGGCGCAGCGCGCGGTGCTGGGCGACGCCTCCATCGTCTGCGCGAACTCGCTGCTTGCGCGCCAGCCCGAGCCGCACATGGTCGCGACCTCGGCCGCGCGCGCCGGCCTGCTGAACCTCGTGCGCTCGATGGCCACCGAGTTCGCGCCGCAGGGCGTGCGCGTCAACGGCATCCTGATCGGCCTCGTCGAGTCCGGCCAGTGGCGCCGCCGCTTCGAGGCGCGCGAAGACAAGTCGCAGGACTGGGCCGCCTGGAGCGGCCAACTCGCGAAGAACAAACACATCCCGCTGGGTCGCCTGGGGCTTCCGACCGAAGCCGCGCGCGCGATCCTTTTTCTTGCTTCGCCCCTCGCGTCGTACACGACGGGCAGCCACATCGACATTTCCGGAGGCCTTTCGCGCCATGCATAACCCCAACAAAACCGTCACGGTCGGCGCAGTCGTTGCCGCCTTCCTCGAGCAGTGCGGCGTCAAGGCTGCCTTTGGCGTGATCTCGATCCACAACATGCCGATCCTCGATGCCTTCGCGCAGCGCGGCACGATCCGCTTCATCTCGGCGCGGGGCGAGGCGGGCGCGGGCAACATGGCCGATGCCTATGCGCGCTCCACCGCCAGCCTGGGCGTGTGCATCACCAGCACGGGCCCGGCCGCGGGCAACATCGCGGGCAGCATGGTCGAGGCACTGACGGCGGGTGCGCCGCTCCTGCACATCACCGGGCAGATCGAGACGCCGTACCTGGACAAGGGCATGTCGTACATCCACGAGGCGCCCGACCAGCTCACCATGCTCAAGGCCGTGTCGAAGGCCGCGCTGCGTGTGCGCAGCGTCGAGACGGTGCTCGGCACGCTCAAGCGCGCGGTGCAGCTTGCGCTGACCGCACCCACCGGTCCGGTCAGCGTGGAGATTCCGATCGACATCCAGTCGGCGCTGACGACCATGCCGGCCGACCTGTCGCCGCTGCCCATCGAGCGGCCGGTGCCCTCGGCCGCCGCGCTCGACGCGCTGGCCGCGCGCCTCGTCGTTGCCAAGCGCCCGATGCTGTGGGTCGGCGGCGGTGCACGCCACGCCCGCGCCGCCATCCAGCGCCTGCAGAAGCTGGGCTTCGGCGTCGTCACCACGACGCAGGGCCGCGGCACGGTACCCGAGGACGATGCCGGCTCGCTCGGCGCCTACAACATCCAGAAGCCGGTCGAGGCCCTCTACCAGACCTGCGATGCGATGCTCGTGGTCGGTTCGCGCCTGCGCGGCAATGAGACGCTGAAGTACGAACTGAAGCTGCCGCATCCGCTGTACCGCATCGACGCCGATGCCGCCGCCGAGGGCCGCTGCTACGCGTCCGAGGCCTTCGTCTGCGGCGATTCCGCGCTGGCCCTCGACGGCCTGGCCGACCGCCTCGAAGCCGCCAAGTACAAGGCCGACCCGCAGCTGCTGGTCGACCTGCGCACCGCGCACGACCAGGCGGTCGCCACGTTGCGCGACGGCCTCGGCCCGTACGCCGAACTCGTGCGCCAGATCCAATCGGTGGCCGGCCGCAAGTTCAACTGGGTGCGCGACGTCACCGTTTCCAACAGCACCTGGGGCAACCGCGAACTGCGCGTCTTCGAACCCAGCGCCGGCGTGCATGCCACGGGCGGCGGCATCGGCCAGGGGATGCCCATGGCCATCGGCGCGGCCATCGGCGCGGCGGTGACAGGCTCAGGCCGCAAGACCTTCTGCCTGGCCGGCGACGGCGGCTTCATCCTGAACCTGGGCGAACTGGCCTGCATGGTGCAGGAGAAGGCGCCCATGGTGATCGTGCTCATGAACGACAAGAGCTACGGCGTCATCAAGAACATCCAGGACGCCCAGTACGGCGGCCGCCAGTGCTACGCCGAGTTGCACACGCCCGACTACGACCTGCTGTGCAAGTCGATTGCGCTGCCGCACGCCCGCGTGAAAGACCTGGCCGACCTGCCGGCGCAGCTGGACCAGGCGCTCGCCGCCAACGGCCCGTTCCTGCTGGAGATCGACATGCTGTCGATCGGCGGTTTCAAGACCACCTTCGCCGGCCCGCCGACCAACACGGTCACGCAGATTCCTGCGCTCGGCGCGGCCAAGTGAGCGGAGCCTTTCCCATGCCCGCCATCACGCGCATTGCACTCATCGGCTGCGGAGCCATCGGCACCTCGGTACTCGAACTGCTCCGGGGCGATCCGGCCCTCGAGGTTGTGGCCATCGTCGTGCCCGCGGAGGGCGTCGCCGCCGCGCAGAAGGCCGCGCCCGACGCACAGGTGGGCAGCGCCGTGCCCGCCGCCGGCATCGACCTCGTGGTCGAGACGGCCGGCCATGCCGCCATCGAAGAGCACGTGCTGCCTGCGCTGGCACGCGGCACGCCCTGCGTGGTGGCGTCTGTGGGCGCGCTGTCGGCCACAGGCTTCGCCGAGAAGCTCGAGGCCGCCGCCATTGCCGGCAACACGCAGGTGCAGCTGATTCCCGGTGCCATCGGCGCCATCGACGCGCTCGCCGCGGCCCGCATCGGCGGCCTCGACAGCGTGCGCTACACCGGCCGCAAGCCGCCGCAGGCCTGGAAGGGCACGCCGGCCGAGCAGGGCCGCGACCTCGACAGGCTGGCGCAGGAAACCGTGATCTTCGAAGGTAGTGCGCGCGAAGCGGCCCTGCTGTTTCCGAAGAACGCCAACGTCGCGGCCACTGTCTCGCTCGCGGGGCTCGGCCTGGACAAGACGCTGGTGCGCCTCATTGCGGACCCTGCCACCACCGAGAACGTGCACACCGTCGAAGCCGAAGGCGCCTTCGGCAGCTTCGAGCTGACCATGCGCAACAAGCCGCTCGCGGCCAATCCCAAGACCTCGGCGCTGACCGTGTACAGCGCCGTGCGCGCGCTGCGCAACCGCGTTGCCGCGCTCGCCATCTGAGTCACCCCATGATTTCTTCCGAACTTCTCCCGATCTGCATCGCCGGCGAATGGCGCCTGGGCGGCGGCGACGTGTACGAGAGCCTTTATCCGGCCACCGGCGAACCCATCGCACGCCTGAAGGCCGCGAGCCTCGCCGATGTCGAGGAGGCCATCACCCGTGCCGACCACGCGTTCCGCACCAGCGGCTGGGCCCAGCGCCTGCCGCACGAGCGCGCCGCCGTGCTGCACCGCGTGGCGCAGCTGATCCGCGAAGAGGGCGAGTCGCTCGCGCAGAAGCAGCGCCTGGACAACGGCAAGCCGATCAGCGAAACGCGCAACCTCGTGGCCAGTGCCGCGGGCACCTTCCAGTTCTTCGCGGCAGCGCTCGAGACGCTGGAAGAAACCATCACCCCTTCGCGCGGCGCCTTCGTCACGATGAGCGTGCACGAGCCGATGGGTGTGGTTGCGGCCATCACGCCGTGGAACTCGCCCATTGCGAGCGAAGCCCAGAAGCTCGCGCCCGCGCTCGCAGCCGGCAACGCGGTGGTCGTGAAGCCCGCCGAAGTCACGCCGCTGATGGCGCTGGAGCTGGCGCGCATCTGCGAGCAGGCCGGCGTGCCGAAAGGCATCGTGAGCGTGCTGCCGGGCAGGGGCTCGGTCATCGGCGATGCGATCACCAAGCATCCGCTGGTCAAGCGCGTGTCGTTCACGGGTGGCACCACCACCGGCAAGCACATCGCGCACATCGCGGCCGACAAGATGATGCCGGTGTCGCTGGAGTTGGGCGGCAAGTCGCCCACCATGGTGCTCGACGACGCAGACCTCGACCATGCGGTGAACGGCGTGCTGTACGGCATCTTCAGTTCGTCGGGCGAGTCGTGCATCGCGGGTTCGCGCCTGTTCGTGGCGCGCGGCATCTACGACGAGTTCCTCACGCGGCTGGCCGAAGGCGCCAATGCATTGCGCGTGGGCGATCCGGCCTCGGAGCGCACGCAGATGGGGCCGCTCATCACGGCGAAGCACCGCGAGGGCATCGAGCGCTATGTGGATCTGGGCGTGTCCGAAGGCGGGCGCATCCGCACCGGTGGTGTCCGGCCCCATGGCGACGTCTACGACAACGGCTACTTCTACAAACCGACCATCATCGAGGGCCTCGACAACAGTGCGCGCATCAGCCAGGAAGAGATCTTCGGCCCGGTGCTCGTCGCGATGCCCTTCGACAACGAGGAAGAGCTGATCGCGCAGGCCAACGACAGCGTCTACGCGCTGGCCGCCGGCGTCTGGAGCCGCGACTTCAAGCGCGCCTGGAAGCTCGGCCGCGCGGTGCAGGCCGGCACGGTCTGGGTCAACACCTACAAGCAGTTCTCCGTGTCCACGCCGTTCGGCGGCTGGCGCGACAGCGGCCTGGGCCGAGAGAAGGGCCGCGAAGGCATCTTCCAGTACATGGAGCAGAAGAGCATGTACTGGGGCACGAACGAACAACCCTTGTCGTGGGCACTGACATGAGCGTACTTGGCATCGACCAGATCACCTACGGGGCGGACGACCTGCCCGCCTGCCGCCAGTTCTTCCAGGACTGGGGCCTTGCATTGAAGTCGGAGGCCGCCGACGAACTCGTCTTCGAGTGTCTCAATGGCTGCAAAGTCGTCGTTGCGGCGTTGGACAAGCCCGGCCTGCCGCCCGCGATGGAAGAGGGCCCGACGCTGCGCGAAGTGGTGTGGGGCGTGGAGAGCGACGCCGACCTGGACCGCTACGCCGCCGCCATCGCGCAGGACTCGGCCTTCACCGACAGCACCGTCGACGGCGCACGCCGCATCGGCTGCATCGACCCCAACGGCCTCGCCGTGCGCCTGCAGGTCAGCCGCAAGCATGCCGTCGACGTCGAATGCGGCGCCATGAACACCTGGAACGCCAAGCCGCGCATCAACCAGGCCGCACCCATCTACGAACGCGCGACGCCCATCGAGGTCGGCCACGTCGTGTTCTTCGTGAGCGACGTGAAGGCCACCAGCGCGTTCTATGCGCAGCGCTTCGGCTTCGTCTCGTCCGACAGCTATCCAAACCGCGGCGCCTTCATGCGCTGCGCGGCGGAGGGTGGCCACCACGACCTGTTCCTGCTGCAGATTCCTTCGGGCAAGCGCGGGCTCAACCACGTGGCCTTCACCGTGCGCGACATCCACGAGGTGTTCGGCGGCGGTCTGCATTTCTCGCGCCGCGGCTGGGAAACCCAGCTCGGCCCGGGCCGTCACCCGGTGTCTTCGGCGTACTTCTGGTACTTCAAGAACCCGGCCGGCGGATTGATCGAGTACTACGCCGACGAAGACCAGCTCACCGCCGACTGGCAGCCGCGCGAATTCGAACCCGGCCCCACGTTGTTCGCCGAATGGGCGGTCGATGGCGGCCTCGACGGCAACACGCGGCGCCAGAAGAACGCGGATGGCCCCAAAGGTGCCTTTCTCACCGAGAAGAAATAGACCTATGCTCACCCCCAGTCTTCGCGCACTTCGTGTCGCTTCGCCAACCCCCTTCCAGGGGGCAACACCAGCGGCCCGGCAAAGCCGGTTCCACGGTGTTTCACGAACATGCTTCGCTGCGCTCGCAACGATGGCTTTCTGTGTTGCTGCTTTTGCCCAGAGCGATGCGCAGAAGCAGCTGTCGAGCGAGCGCTTCACCATCGTCTCGCCGTTCCCGCCCGGCGGTCCGGTCGACACGCTGGCGCGCGTTCTCTCCGACGGTCTCGCCAAGCGCTACGGCCAGGCGGCGGTGGTCGAGAACGTCGTCGGGGCGGCCGGCAACATCGGCATCGACAAGGTCAAGCGTGCGAGGGGCGACGGCCACACGCTGCTCGTGGTGCCCGCAGGCAATCTCACGATCAATCCGACGCTGATGCCGAACTTTCCGTTCGACATCGAGAAGGACTTCGTGCCCATCACCATGCTCGCCAAGGCGCCCAACGTGCTGGTGGCGTCGCCCTCGTCGGGCATCAAGAGCGCGAAGGAACTGGTGGCGCTGGCCAAGGCAAAGCCGAACACGCTGTCGTACGCCTCGCCGGGCGTGGGCAGCGGCCTGCACCTGGCGGGCGAGCTGTTCAAGCAGCAGGCCGGCATCGATCTGCTGCACGTGCCTTACAAGGGCACGGCGCCCGCGCTGAACGACGTGCTCGGCGGCTCGGTGCCGCTGATGTTCAGCAACCTGCCCGCGACCATGCCCTTCATCAAGAACGGCAAGCTCGTCGCATTGGGCGTGACCGAGGCCAAGCGCAGCGCCGCCGCACCCGACATCCCGACGCTCGCGGAGCAGGGCATCCAGGGCGTGACCGTGACCTCGTGGTACGGCCTGCTGGCGCCCAAGGGCACGCCGCCGGCCGTGGTCGAGCAGCTTGCGAAGGACGCGGCGCAGATGCTGGCCCAGCCCGATGTGCGCGAGCGCCTGAAGGTGCAGGGCATGACCGACGCGGCGATGAAGCCTTCCGAGTTCTCTGCGCTCATCCGCGACGAGACAGCCGTATGGGCCAAGATCATCAAGGCCCGCAACATCGTGGCCGAGTGAGCCGCACGCAAGAACCAAAGCGGAGACACCCATGAAGACAACAAGCGAATCCACCATCGGCATCGTCGGTGCCGGCATCGGTGGCCTGGTGGCTGCCATCGCGCTGCGGCGCGCCGGGCATGACGTGGTGGTGTTCGAGCAGGCGAAGCAGTTCGCCCGCGTCGGCGCCGACATCAACCTCACACCCAACGCCGTGCGCGCGCTCGATGGCCTCGGCGTGGGCGAGGCGGCCCGCGTGACGGCGGCGCGCCCGTCGCACCGCATCAGCCGCACCTTCGACACCGGCGAGGAAACTTCGCGCCTGGAGATGGCCGATTCGGCGGAGCAACGCTACGGCGCGCCGCAGCTCACCATCCACCGCGCCGACCTGCTGGCCGCATTGGCCGACATGTTTCCGGCCGAGTGCGTGGCCCTCGGCAAGCGCGCGGAGAAGATCGCCGCGGATGACAAGGGCGTGAGCCTCTCGTTCGCCGACGGGACCAGCGCCCGTGTCGGCGTGCTGCTCGGCGCCGACGGCATCCACTCGTGCGTGCGCACCGCCATGTTCGGCGCCGAGAGCCCGCGCTTCACCGGCATCGTCGCCTACCGCGCCGTGGTGCCGGCCGAGCGCGTGGCCGGCGTGCCGAACCTCGGCGCCTTCACCAAGTGGTGGGGCCCGACCCCGCAGAGCCAGATCGTCACGTTCCCGCTGAACCGGGGCAGGGACATCTTCATCTTCGCGACCACGCCGCAAGACACCTGGCATCTCGAATCGTGGACCGCGCCCGGCAGCGTGGACGAGCTGCGGGAGCAATACGTGGCCTACCACCCCGAGGCGCGCGCCTTGCTCGACGCCTGCGACACGGTGCTGAAGACTGCGCTGTACGAACGCGACCCGATGCCCGCCTGGGCGCAAGGCCGCATGGCGCTGCTGGGCGATGCCGCGCACCCGATGCTGCCCTTCATGGCGCAGGGCGCCGGCATGGCCATCGAAGACGCGGTGGTGCTGTCGCGTCATCTCGAAGGCGTGGCCATGGCCGACGTTCCGGCCGCGCTGAAGAGCTTCGAGACCGCCCGCATCGAGCGAGCCAGCCAGGTGCAGCTCGGTTCGCGTGGCAACAACTGGCTGCGCGAAGGCGGCAACGCCGACTGGGTCTACGGCTACGACGCCTGGACTGCACCTCTCGGCACGCCCGCGATGGCCGCCACCGCCTGATTCATTCCACCTCACTCCACGGAGGCACACGATGCAACAAGACCGCTATCTCCAACCGCACCAGGCGCGCCAGCGCCCCGCGACCACCTACGAAGACCTGCTGGGCGACGTGATCGAACGCGCCTTTGCCGACGGCATCCACGACCTTGGCGGGCTGGTGCAGCGCCTGAACGACAGCGGCCTTGCCACGCCCGGCGGCCAGCCGTGGACCGAGGCGCTGTACCGCAAGGAAATGGCCGCGCTCGGCGCCTGAGCAGAGAGACAGAGAGAGACATCACCATGACCATCGCCATCACCCCCGTCTCCGCCGACCCGGTGGACCACCTGCTCGAGATCGGCCTGAAGGATCTCTGGTACCCGATCTGCCCCTCGCATTTCATCAAGGAGAACCCCATCTCTCTGCGCCGCCTCGGCCGCAAGCTCGCGCTGTGGCGCGACAACGAAGGCGTGCTGCATGCGCTGGAAGACCGCTGCCCGCACCGCGGCGCGCCGCTGTCGCAGGGCGTGGTGCTCGGCGACCGGCTTTCGTGCCCGTACCACGGCGTCGAGGTGCGCCACGACGGCGTCGTCACGCGCGTGCCCGGCAGCCCGGGCTGCAAGCTGGAAGGCTCGCAGGCCACGCGGCACTTTCATGTGCAGGAGCGTGCAGGCGCCGTGTTCCTCTACAACTCGAAGGAATCGGTCGACGTGCCGCCACCGCTGGTGCTGCCCGAGCAGCTGACCGATGACGCCGAATACGCGAACTTCCTCTGCTACACCGAATGGAAGGGCGACTACCGCTACGTGCTCGACAACGTGATGGACCCGATGCACGGCACGTACCTGCACAAGCAGTCGCACTCGATGGCCGAGGGCGACTCGAGCGCCAAGTTCGGTATTCGCGCGACCGACATCGGCTTCGTGTTCGAGAAGGAAGGCCAGCGCAACGTCAACTTCGACTGGACCGAATGGGCCGACACCGGCATCCACTGGATGCGCCTCGAAATCCCGTACCCGAAGACCGGCGGCCCCGGCGGCAACTTCATCATCATCGGGGCCTTCTCGCCGATCGCGAAGGGCATGACGGCCACCTTCTTCTGGCGCGTGCGCAAGCTGCCGGCGGGCTGGGAGCGCGACACCTGGCGCTTCCTCTACAAGAACCGCCTGGAGGCGCGCCACTGGCACGTGCTGGAGCAGGACCGCGTGATGCTCGAAGAGATGGAGCCCGACGCCAACCAGCACGAGAACCTGTACCAGCACGACCTGGGCATCGTCCGCCTGCGCCGCCACATGCGCAACCTCGCGGTTGCCCAATTGGCCGAGGCCGAAGCCACCACGGCATGAACCGCAAGCGAGCATCGCCATGTCTTCTCCCACGCTGAACGCCCTCGTGCACACCATGCGCTACGAGGCCGACGGCATCGTCAGCGTCGAGTTCCGGCCGGCCACACCGGCGGTGGACTTTCCCGCCTTCGAGGCCGGCTCCCACATCGACCTGCACCTGCCCAACGGGCTGGTACGCAGCTACTCGCTGTGCAACCCTTCGAGCGACCGCCAGCGCTACGTGGTCGGCGTGCTCAACGATCGCAAGAGCCGAGGCGGCTCGCGCTACGTGCACCAGCAGCTGCGCGTGGGCATGACGCTGCCCATCTCGGCGCCGCGCAACAACTTCAAGCTGGAAGAGGGCGCCGAGCGCTCGGTGCTGGTGGCCGGCGGCATCGGCGTGACGCCCATCTGGTGCATGCTGCAGCGGCTGGTGGCCATCGGCAAACCTGTCGAGATCCTGTACTGCGCACGCACCCGCAAGGAGGCGGCCTTCTGCGATGCCATCGAAGCGCTGGCGAAGGAAAAGTCGGTACAGCTCACCTGGCATTTCGACGACGAGAAGGGCGTGCCGCCTGACCTCGCGAAACTGCTGGCCGGCAAGGGCGCGACCAGCCACTACTACTGCTGCGGACCGACGCCGATGCTCGACGCTTTCGAGAAAAGCTGCGAGCAACTCGGCTACGCCAACGCGCACATCGAACGCTTTGCCGCCGTGCACGTGGAGGCGCCCAGCGCCACGCAGAGCTGCGTGGTGATGTGTGCAAAGAGCGGCAAGAGTGTCGAGGTGCCTCCGGGCAAATCGATTCTCGACAGCCTGATCGACGCCGGCCTCAACCCCGACCACAGCTGCAAGGAGGGCGTCTGCGGCGCTTGCGAGACCGCTGTGATCGAGGGCGAAATCGATCACCACGACGGCATCCTCACGAAGATCGAACGTGCGTCCAACAAGACCATGATGATCTGCGTCTCTCGCTGCAAGGGCGAGCGGCTGGTGCTGGACATCTGAACAAGGCCACAACCCAAAGACGGCCGAGAAAAACCAACCGAGACATTCAATGAAAAAGTACTTGATCGCGATGGCTGCGGCCACCGCGGCTGGCGCAGCGCTGGCCCAATCTTCCGTCACGCTCTTCGGCGTGGTCGATGCCGCCGTCACCTATACCACGGGCAGCGGCGACGGTTCGGCCCACAAGACGCAGCTGACCAACAGCGGCAACATGTTCAGCCGCCTGGGCTTTCGCGGCACCGAAGACCTGGGCGGCGGCTACTCTGCCAACTTCTGGATGGAGATGGGCCTGCAGAACGACAGCGGGCAGGGCTTTCCGTCGAACTCGAACAACCAGGCCAGCGGCAACGGCACCGCGGGCATCCTGAGCTTCAATCGCCGCTCGACGGTGAGCCTTGCGGGCCCCTTCGGCGAAGTGCGGCTGGGGCGCGACTACGTGCCGGCGTTCTGGAACACGGCCATCTTCGATCCCTTCGGCACGGGTGGCGGCATCGGCGCCAACCAGATCTATTTCTCGGGCCTCGGCGGCCTGGTGGCACCCACCGGCACGCGCGCGTCGAACAGCGTCGGCTACTTCCTGCCGGCCAATCTTGGCGGCTTCTACGGGCAGGTGATGTATGCCATGGGCGAGAACGCTTCCAACTCGGTGCTGCCGAACACGCTGGCGTCGAACAAGCACGACGGCGAGCATACCGGCGCGCGCTTCGGCTACCAGAGCGGCGGACTCAACGTGGCCCTGGCCACCGGCCGCACGCGCTACGCGAGCGGCGACCTGCGCGTGACCAACCTCGGCGCGGCCTATACCTTCGATGCCTCGCTCATGAACCTCAAGCTCACGAGCGAGCTGTACAAGGAATCGAAGGGCAGCACCGACGCCAAGGGCGCGCTCATCGGCTTCCATTTGCCCATCGGGCCGGGAGAGATCAAGGCCTCGTATGCACGCTACAAGCTCGAGCCCGCCAACGCGGCGCTCAAGCCCACGTCGTCGAAGCTGGCCATCGGCTATGTGCACAACCTGTCGAAGCGCACGGCGCTGTACGCCACCATCGCGCGCATCAGCAACAAGAACGGTGCATCGCAGGCCCTGGCGGGCGCGATCACCATGCCGAACCGCGCCTCCAGCGGCACCGAGTTCGGCATGCGCCACATGTTCTAGGCGCGCAGGCGCGTCATCACCAGGACAGATCATGCAGAGCAAGAACTTTCGTTGGTACGGCGTCCTCACGCTGTTCGTGATCGTTGCGATCTCCTACGTGGACCGCATCAACATCGCGGTACTGATCACCGATGCCGCGTTCCTGAACCACGTGGGCATCGCCGCCACCGACCGCGTGAGCCAGGGCTTCCTGGCGACGGCCTTCATGCTGGGCTATGGCGTATCGGCTTTCGTGCTCACGCCGTTCTGCTCGGCCTTGTTCGGCGTGCGGCGCAGCCTGGTCTACGGACTGATCCTCTGGGGCGTGGTGACGTGGGCCTCGCCGATGTTGCACAGCTACGGCCTGCTGCTGGCCTCGCGCGTGCTGCTGGGCGTTTCGGAAGGGCCGCTGTTCTCGCTGGCCTCGTCGTACATCAAGGCGCATTTCCGCAGCGACGAGAACGGCAAGCCCAACGCCTTCGTCAACATGGGCACGGGGCTGGGGCTGGCCATCGGTTATCCGCTGGTGGGCTGGCTGCTCACCCGGTTCGCGTGGGACACCTCGTTCCACGTGCTCGGTGTGCTGAACATCGTGCTCGGCATTCCGCTGGTGCTGGCCTTCGTGCGCATGCCGCCCGCGCATGCCGACGGTGTCAAGCCTTCGTCGTTCGGCGAGGCGATGGCGCGCGTGGGCGGCATCGTGAAGGGTGCGCTGCACACGCGGCATCTGTTCCTCATCACGCTGCTGACCTCGGCCGCGCTCGCCTACCTGTGGGGCAGCAGCAACTGGCTGCCGACCTACCTGCGCGAGGCGCGCGGCTTCTCGATGCGCGAGATGGGTTGGCTGGCCTCGCTGCCGCAGTACGCCACCGTGCTCGCGGTGTTCGTGGGCGGCGTGCTGATCGACAAGGTCGGGCGCGAGCGCGTGCCCTTCATCTTCATGGGCGCGAGCGCGGGCGTGGCGCTGTCGGTGCTGATGGCCATCAACGCGAGCGACCCGTATGCGGCGGCGTGCTGCCTCGTGGCGGCCAATTTCTTCTGGGGCCTGCAGAGCCCGGCCATTCCGAGCACGGTGCAGTACTGCTCGCGGCCCGAGCACACGGCCAGTGCGTTCGGCGTGACCAATGGTGCCGGCAGCCTGGTGGCGGGCTTCATGCCGGCGTTGATGGGCGGCGTGATCAGCGCTGTGTCGCATGGTTCGGGCGCATCGGGCGCGGCCGCGGCTTCGGCCGCCTCCGCCTCGGGCTTCTTCGCGGGCTTTGCGCTGCTGATCGGCACGCAGGTGGTGGTGTTCGGCTGCGGCTTCATGTTGTGGCTGCGGGACCGTACGCCACCGGCGGTGGGCGTGTCTCAGTCGCAGGCTTCATAGCTGTTCCGCCGCAGAAATCCGATGCTGTGGCTGCAAGGTCACAGCGAATGCGCGCGGCATACGCGGCAGGCGACGCATGCGATGAACCATCTTCGTACCGCATGGCACACGCGATGTGCGGTGACTCCATTCGGCCTATCGCGCGCGAACATTTTGAGAGGGAAAAGTTCCGCGATCCGTTGAGCGAATGTGTGCGATCAGATAAAACTGAGCGCACACCAATGGACGAGGGAATGCGCGTGAAATCAACGACAAGAGCCGCAGACAGTCTTGCTATCGCCGAGATGGCCCGTGCCGTTTGCACTTCGCGCAAACGCACCGCTCCCTTATCTGAGCACTGAACGCAAGCCTTCGCGCTACAAGCCCGCGTTCGCATCCCACCACCCCGCGTCTCGACGGGAATGGAACCTCTTACGCCCCGCATCCTGGGACCACCGCTTTTTGCGCGGTGTGCCTTTGCATGACTGTGTGGTCCTGACGAACGCAAGCGTTCGCCGGGAGGGCATCGTGTTGCCCTTTTCTTTCAGATAACCCCGTTGTTCATCTCATCACCGCGCGCGTCACGCGCATCGCCGGCTATCCGCCGGTGCATGCAGGACGGCGCATGTTTCTTCTTACCAAGAGTACCCAGAGGCGATCATGAAAAAATTCAGTACACCCGTCATCAATCATCTTGCCATCACGGCGGTGACCCTTGCCGTGCTGACGGCATGCGGTGGCGGTGGAGACAGTGGTGGCGGTTCGCTCGGTGGCGCAGGCGTCGGTCTCGGTGCGCCATCGGAGCCGGTCGCTTCCGCTCCGGCGTCCGATCCCACGGCGAAGGCACCCGACGATGGCGCGCCCACCGTGGCGTCGGTCGACCGCACGGCCAAGCCCATGGAGCTGCCCGACACCGTCTGGCCGAGCAACTACAAGCTGTGGTTTCGCCCCGATGCGGCGCTCAAGACCTTCGTGGGCCGCGGCGACGTGGAGATCGAGGTGCTCAAGCCGGTCGATGCCATCGTCGTCGCCGCGCACAACCTGAACTTTGCCAAGGGCCGCACCACGCTGCGCAAGGTGTCGAAACCCGGCGAGGCGATCCCGCTGATCCCCACGCCGCAGACGCTCGGCGACTTCGTGCAGCTGCGCCTGAACGACGGCCAGATCGCCAAGGGCAAGTACCTGCTGCACATGGAGTGGGACGGCAAGATCCAGTTCTCCGATGCCGAGTACTGCCCACCCGCCGAAGTGGCGCGCAACCCGTTCTGCTCGGCCGCCACCGGCGTCTTCAAGGTGGGCCTTTCCACACCCGAAGGCGTGAGCAGCGACGCCATCGTGACGCAGGGCGAAACCAACTATGCGCGCCAGTGGTTCCCGGGCTGGGACGAGCCGGCCTTCCGCCACACCTTCGAGATCTCGGCCGAGGTGCCGGGTGACTGGAAGACCGTGTCGAACGGCGCGCAGACCGAGGCGACGAAGCTGCCCGACGGCTACCAGCGCGTGGCCTTCGAGAAGACGCCTTCGATGCCGATGTACCTGGCCTTCTTCGGTGGCGGCAAGTTCGACATCCTGGCCGACACCTTCAAGAACCCGCTCGACGGCAGCGACATGCCGCTGCGCTGGTTCACGCCGCCGGGCCGCTCCGACTGGGCGAAGTTCGCGATGGAGTGGACCAAGGTGTCGATGGACTACTACTACAAGTACACCGGCATCCCGCTGCCCTTCAAGAAGTTCGACACCGTCGCGGCCAACGACAGCTACGACAACAAGCCCAACACCGGCTTCGGCGGCATGGAGAACTGGGGCTCGATCTTCGAGTTCGCCGACCGCGTGCTGACCAAGCCGGGCGACACGCCGACGCTGTACTCGGTGACGGTGGTGACCCATGAGGTCGCGCACCAGTGGTTCGGCGACCTTGTCACGCTCGACTGGTGGGACAACGTGTGGCTCAACGAATCGTTTGCGCGCTGGTTCGAACGCCGCACCACGATCAAGTTCCACCCCGAGTACTACAGCTTCTCCGACTACGTGCTCGACAAGCACAACGTGATCGTGGCCGACCTGAAAAGCACGGCCGTGCCGGTGCAGCGCAACCTCAACGATGCGGGTTCGTTCGGCTTCATCAGCCCGTCGATCTTCGTCTACAACAAGGGCAGCCACGTGCTGGAGACCATCCAGAACTACATCGGCGAAGAGGCGATGCAGAAGGGCCTGCAGATTTACCTGAAGGACTACGCGTTCGGCAACGTCACGCCTTCGCGCCTGTGGAGTTCGCTGGAGAAGGCGACCGACAAGAAGGTCAGCGAGATCGGCGACAGCCTGATCCGCCAGACCGGCATTCCGCTGCTCACGGTGGACGCGCAGTGCGCGGGCAACAGCACCTACGTGAACATCACGCAGGAGTCGTTCCCCAACCAGAACGTGTACCCGGCCTCGACGTGGACCATCCCCGTCACGCTGGCGTACGGCGACGCGATGGACCAGCGCAAGACCTTCGTGATGTCGAACAACAGCACGCAGGTGGAACTGCCCGGCTGCACGGCGGTGCTGGCCGGGCCGACCGGGCAGGACTACTACGTGAGCAACTACAGCGCGCAGTCGTGGAGTGCGCTGCTGGCCAAGGCGCAGAGCTTTGCCGGCAACAAGCCGCTGCTGCTGAACATCGAGCGCGATGCGTTCCGGCTGCTGAGCGTGGGGCGCATCACGCAGGCGCAGTACGACCAGATCAAGGGCGTGCTGAACCTGCCGGCGACGCTGCTGGCCAAGACGCAGGTCAGCGAGCAGAAGATGGCGGCGGTGGCCACCGGTGCGGAGAAGGAGGAGTACCCGCATGCGCTGCGCTTCCAGGGCGGCCTGAAGCTGCGCGAGAACCTCAAGCGCTGAACGTTGTTTGAAACCCCGGCGCGCACCGTCCGGCATGCCTGCAGGGCGGCGCGCGCCTCATCACAC
The DNA here is from genome assembly GCF_047304235.1 of Variovorax sp. Varisp36. Taxonomy (NCBI): domain Bacteria; kingdom Pseudomonadati; phylum Pseudomonadota; class Betaproteobacteria; order Burkholderiales; family Comamonadaceae; genus Variovorax; species Variovorax sp. Varisp36. The sequence continues at coordinate 33,627 of NZ_JBGLYU010000002.1, read as the reverse complement.
CGGGATCATCATGAATACAGCATTGAAATGGTTGGCCATGGGCGCTTGCGCCATGTTGCTGGGCGCTTGCGGCGCAAGCAATGGCGGGCCGGAGGCCGAACTGGTCGGGGTCTACGCCGTGAAGCAGAACGGTGCGCTCAAGGAACTGGTCAAGATCGAGCGGCAGGGCGACCGCTACGTGATGCGCGACAAGGTGCGCACGCCCGAATGGAGCGAGCCGAAGATGCAGATGCAGCCCGTGACGCGCGAGCGCTGGAGCCGCATCACGACCGACACGGAGAACACGTCCTTCGTCGGCATCTCGAGCGACCAGCTCGGCATCTTCAAGGTGCCTCCTGGGTGGCAGAAGAACGGCTTCAAGACGCAGACAGGGTACTTCCTGTTCTACTCGCAAGGGCCTGTGGAGGCGTACAAGCTTTGATTCGCGCTGCGTGTTCGGGGCGTCGCTCACGCCGACGGGGACATTCGTGGAGGGAAGTACCCGGCGGCCCTGTGCACGCGCCCTGAACAGGAGCGCTCAACTACGGCGCAACGATTGCACCCTTGATGCGATGGCGTTTCAACGCATCGGCAACAAAGCCCGAAGCCTTCATCTCCTCGACAAAGGCAGCAAGCAGCGCCTGCGCCTCGGCGCCCCGGCTGGCCGGCGTACCCATCGCCTGCTGGATCACCATGAAGCGCCCAGGCAGCACACGCACACCCGGCGCGCGGGCAGCCTCGCCTTCGAGCAGCTGGCGGATGCCCGCTGCCACCTCGACCTGGCCCGCGCGCAATGCGGCGAGCGCAGGGCCGGCACCCTGGAGGCGCACGATCTCGGCGGCCTTGATCTCGCGTGTGAGGAACAGGTCGTAGGCGCTGCCCGAGCCGACCGAGATGCGATGGCCTTCGGCATCGACCTGCGCGTTGTCGGTCAGCGCCGACGATTCGGGCACGAGGTAGCTGCCTTCGATCAGCACGTAGGGTGCCGTGAAGCGCAGCCCTTCGCTGCGCGCGGGATCGACCGCGAAGAAGCCGATGTCGGCTTTCTCGTTCTTCACCGCGTCCACCGAGGCCGCGGCCTTCTCGAACACCACCAGCTCGACGCCCACGCCAAGGCGCCGCGCGAACTCGCGGGCAAGGTCGATCGATACGCCGACAGGCTCACCCGTGGCGACGTCCTTGTTGGCGAGGATCGGATTGCCGAGGTTGATCGAGGCGCGCAGCGTGCCGCTGGGCGCAAAGGCGGTCACGAGGATGGAAGAGGGCCGAGTGGTCATGGCGTCCGTTCGTCGGGAAGGAATGAAGGCCGCCAGTTTACGGGCCGTGGTTTCGCGGCTCAACGCGCCGTCAGCGGCTCCAGTCCCGTCTTCGCGATGGTCGGCGCCGCGGCCGGGGAGTTGAGATAGCGGATCAGCTGCCGCGCCGCATCGGGCTGCTTCGATGCGGTGGCGATGCCGGCCGAGAACACCGTCACGCGCTGCACCTCGGCGGGCAGCGGACCGATGTAGTCGATGCCCTCGATGGGCAGCAGCTCGCTCACCTGCTGCAGGCCGAGCGCCGCGTCGCCGCGCGCCACCACCGAGCCCACGCGCTCGCTCAGGATGCGCTTGCTCTTGGGTTTCACCTGGTCTTCGATGCCCAGCTTCTTGAGCAGCTCGGTCTCGTAGTAGGTGCCGCTCGCGCTCGCCGAGTAGGCAATCGACGGTGCCGCGAGCAGCGTGCGCTTGAGTGCGTCGACCGTGCCGATGTCCGGCTTGGGCGCGCCCTTGCGCACCGCGAAGCCGATGGACGAGCGCACCAGGTCGACCTGGCTGCCCGCCACCACCTTGCCCTGCGCCACCAGCGCATCGAGCGCTGGGCGCGCGAGGATCACGACGTCGGCCGGCTCGTTGCGCGCCAAGCGGCTGGGGATCGAGTCGGTGGCGTTGCCCATCGAGGCGCCATAGGCGGTTTTGACGGTGCGGCCGCTGCTGCGCTCGAACTCCGGGCGCAGGTCGTTGTAGGCGGCGGTGAAGCCGCCCGAGGTCATGACGTGGATGTCTTCGCCCGCAGGCTTGTTGCCGCCGCCGAGGGTGCCGCAGCCGGCGAGCGCGAGGGCTGCGACCAGCGGCAAGGCAGCGCGGCGGGTGAGAGCGAGGAAGGGGGAAGGAAGGGGCTTTGTCACGATGTCTCCGGGAGGAAGAAAAGGCCAGTGGCCTGGAGGCCGCCTGTCGTTTGCCTATCGTAGAGGCCGGAGCTGTCATTCCGCCTTCAGCGGATTCGGGGTTATCACCGAGGCGACACGGCTTGTTGGGTGCATCGGCGGATCGCGGCTGCCTGGACGCCGCATCTCTTGATCGACCGGCAGGGACGCTCCTTTCCCGCCGGCCGGGTTGGCGCATCAATCGACGAGGTCGAAGCAGCAGCCCGCGTAGTACGGCTTGTCGCCGCCAGCGACGAAGGGCACCTCGATCGGCTTGCCCTCGTTGCGCCACACGTCGCGCTTCCTGTAGCCCGAGCGTGCGAGATCGGCCAGGAGTTCGTCGTGGTGCTGGATGCGGTAGGCGCACACGGCCACGCCGATGCTGTTGAGCGTGTAGATCGTGCGCTCGGGGTGCACGGCCGTGGTGTTCATGACGATGCGCCTCGGCTTCACGGCCAGCGCGGAAAGAATCGCGTCCATGCGCGTCGGCAGGTACTGCAGGCTGCCCGAGACATACAGCACGTCGCAGCCGCTCGCATCGCGGTAGTCGGTGGTGAAGCCGAGCTGCGCGGTGGCTTCCCGCTTCACGGCCATCGCGCGGCCGCTCTCGACCACGCCGGGCACGTCGCACACGGTCCATTGCAGGGTGGCGGGGTAGCTCAGCACGCGCCGGAATGCGTAGTACTTGATGCCGACGTGCCCGCCGAGGTCGAACACGCGCGTCAGCCCCGCATCGATGGAGCGCCCCAGCCAGAAGAGGCCGGGATAGTCGTAGAAATAGATCTGCGGGCTGTAGAGGTCGCTCGCATCGGCATTGGCATAGCCCACGGCTTTGGAGGGCGGCGCGCCGGCCTCGGCCGCCGCGAAGCTCTCGAACGAGCCCATGAAGAGGTTCTCGTCCGTGTTGTTCAGGAACTTGCGCCTGTACGCACTTTCGCGGGGAGGAAACTGCAGAAGGCTTGAGAGCATTGTTGACTCCGGTGGCGTTCTCATTTTGAATGCAACCAAAGTATTCGCGACCTATAGCCCCGTGCCGTTGGGGCGGTTACCCCATGGGGGTTACATACCGCTCGCCAGCGCCGCCGCAGCCGCCCGCGTCTCCACCCCCAGCTTCTCGAAGATGTGCTCCAGGTGCTTGTTCACCGTGCGCGGGCTGGTGCCGAGGATGTCGCCGATGTCGCGGTTGGTCTTGCCCTTGGCGAGCCAGGAGAGCACTTCGGTCTCGCGCGGCGTGAGGGCGGCATCGGCCAGCCGGGCCGCCGGGCCTTCACGCTGGATGGCGAACAGCAGCATCGTCTCGCCGAGCGCCGCGGCGCCGAGGTTGCGCACCGACAGCCGCATGCCCGTGGCGGTGCCGATGGCAATGGCCGCGCCCGGCGCCAGCGCCGGTTCCAGCGACGCGGGCAGCAGGCCCGGCGCCACCGGGTCTTCGAGCGCGTGCAGCCACAGCGCGGCCTGCGGCGAGCGCCACGCGATGCGCCCGCGCGTGTCGACGAACACCACGCCCATGCCGGCCACATCGACCGCGTCGCGTGCCATGCGCGTGATGCGGGCGTTGCGCGCGTGCGTGTGCAGCCGCGCCAGCACCTCCTGAGCGCGGATCGGCTTCACCACGTAGTCGACGCCGCCGCACTCGAAGCCCTCGACCACGTGCGAGGTTTCCGACAGGCCCGTCATGAACAGCACCGGGATGTGCGCGAGCGCCGGGTTGGCCTTGATGCGCCGGCAGGTCTCGAAGCCCGAGAGACCGGGCATCAGGCCGTCGAGCAGGATCGCATCGGGCACCACGAGTTCGAGCCGCTGCAGCGCGGCCTCGCCGTCGACCGCCACCAGCACGGTGTAGCCGCTGGCTTCCAGCGTGTCGCACAGCATGCCGAGGCTGCTGGGCGCGTCGTCCACCACCAGCACCACAGGCCGTTCGGATGACGATTCAGGGGGCGAGGGTGTCTGCATCTTCGGCCAGTGCGTTGCGGAGGTTGTCGAGTTCGAAGCGCACGACCATGCCGCGCAGCCAGGTGCAGGTCGATGCGGCGGCGGGCGAGGCGGCTGCCAGCCGGTCGAGCGCCGTGTGCAGGCCGCGCACGTGGCCCATCTGCACGAGGCGCATGAGTTCGGCGCGGTCGTCTTCCGAAAGAGCGAGTTGCCGGGGGCGCTGCAGCGCTTCTTCTGATTCACCCGCGAGAGGCGCGAGCGCATCGGCGGTCGACAGCCATTCGAGCCCGAGGTGGCGCTCCAGCGTGGCGATCAGCTCCGACTCGATCACCGGCTTGCCCACAAAGGCCTGGCAGCCTGCCGCTTGCAGTCGCTCGTTCTTGTTCTCGAACATGTTGGCCGAGACGATGATGATCGGGATATCCCCGAAGCCCGAGGCGCGCACCGAGGTGGCGGTCTGCCAGCCGTCCATGTCGTCCATCGTCAGGTCGAGCAGGATGGCCGATGGCAATTCTTCGCGCAGGCTGTCGAGGCACTCGGTGCCGCTTGCGGCCTCGCGTATCTCGAAGCCCAGCGGCACGAGCATGCCGGCCAGCATCTGGCGCTGCACGGGCTGGTCATCGACCACCAGCAGCGTGCGGCGCGCGCCGATGTAGCCCGACACGGGCTGCCGCGGTGCGCCGGCCTTGGCCTGCGGGCCGGGGTCGGCCACCTCGCGCAGGTACACGCGCACGCTGAAGGTGCTGCCCTGCGACGATGTCGATGCCAGCCTGAGCTCTCCGCCCATCAGCGAGGTGAGCAGCCCGGTGATGGTGAGGCCCAGTCCCGTGCCCGGCTCGCCACGGCGGCGGCCCGCTGCGCCGCGCTCGAAGGGCAGGAAGATGCGCTGATGGTCCTGCGGCGCGACGCCGATGCCGGTGTCGACCACGTCGAAGCGCAGTACCTCGCGCCGCGCATCCACATGCAGCGTGACCGTACCGCTGTCGGTGAATCGCACGGCATTGGTCAGCAGGTTGATGAGGATCTGCCGCAGCCATTTCGCATCGGCGTGCACCCACGGCGGCAACCGCCCTGCATGCGTGCAAACGAAGGCCAGGCCCTTGTTCTCGGCCTGCGGGCGCACCATGTGCACGAGCTGGTCGAGAAACGCGGGCAGCGCGAGCGGCGCGGGTTCGAGCTGCAGCCGGCCGGCCTCGATGCGCGCCAGGTCGAGCAGCCCGTCGATCAGGCCCAGCATGTGCTCGCCGCTGCGGTGAATGGTCTGCACCGCCTCGCGCGGGGGCGCGACCGCGTCGCCCTTGAGCAGGATCTGCGAGTAGCCCAGGATGCTGTTGAGCGGCGTGCGCAACTCATGCGTCATGCCGGCCACATAGCGCGTCTTGGCCTGGTTCGCGGCCTCGGCGGCTTCCTTGGCGGTCTGCAGTGCGGCGTCGGTGCGGCGGTGCGCCTCGATCTCGAGCGCGAGCAGGTTGTTGTGGCGCATCGATTCTTCCTGCGCCATCTGCCGGCTCTCGCTGCCCAGCACCACCCACCATGCGGCGACCGCGGCCACCACCGAGAGCAGCGCGAACACTTTCAGGAAGGCCGTGGCCATGACCGAATCGCTCGTGCCCGCCAGCGCCTCCTGCGCATAGACCACGCCGACCACGGTGGCCAGCAATGCAATGAGCGAGGTGGCGATCAGCAGGTAATGCGCCACGCGGAAGTTGAGCCGCGCCGACAGCGCCGGCGGCAGCAGCGCCTGCAGCCAGCCGCTCATCTGCTCGGCCGCGCGCGAGTCGGTCTTGCAGCGGTCGTGGCAGCGCGATTCGAGCGTGCAGCACAGCGAGCAGATCGGTGCGCTGTAGGCCGGGCAGTGCGCCATGTCTTCCGACTCGAAGCTGTTGTCGCATACCGAGCACTTCACGTTCTGGCCGGGCGTCCAGCGGTCGATGTCGTGGCGCGCGAGGTAGTAGCGCCCGCGCGTGCGCCAGGCCAGCAGCGGCGACACGGCCATGGCTGTCACCAGCGCGATGAAGGGCGAGAAGGCTTTTGCCCAATGGCCGAGCACGCCCGAGTAGGCCAGCATCGCCAGCGCGGCGGCCACCAGCATCGCCACCAGCCCGACCGGGTTGATGTCGTACAGGTGCGCGCGCTTGAACTCGATGGTCTTCGGGCTCCACCCCAGCGGCTTGTTGATGACCAGGTCGGCCACCAGCGCGCCGACCCAGGCGATGGCGATGTTGCTGTAGAAACCCAGCACGTGCTCCAGCGCCGCGAACACGCCGAGCGCCATCAGCAGGATCGCGATGACCACGTTGAACACCAGCCACACCACGCGCCCCGGATGGCTGTGCGTGAGCCGCGCGAAGAAGTTCGACCATGCCAGCGAACCCGCGTAGGCGTTGGTGAGGTTGATCTTCATCTGCGAGACCACCACGAAGAGCACCGTGATGCCCAGCACCCAGGCCGGGTCGCGCAGCACGTACGAGAAACCGGTGAGGTACATCTGCGTCGGCTCGATCGCATGGATGCCGGGTATCTCGTGCTGCAGCGCGAGGAAGGCAAGGAAGGCCCCGCCCATCATCTTCAGCATGCCCGGCACGATCCAGCCCGGCCCCGCGATCAGCACCGCGGCCCACCAGCGGCCCCGGTTGGCGGCTGTCTTCTCGGGCAGGAAGCGCAGGTAGTCGACCTGTTCGCCGATCTGCACCACCAGCGAGAAGGCCACCGTGGCGGCCGCTCCGAACATCAGTGGGTCGAAGCCGCTGCTGTCGGAGGTGCGGCCCACGAGGCCGGTGAAGTCGGCGTAGAGCTCGGGCTTCTTCACCATCACCGCGATGAAGGGGCAAACGAACAGCACGATCCAGATCGGCTGCGTCCACAGCTGCAGCCCCGAGATGAGCGTGATGCCGCGCGCCACCAGCGGAATGATGACGATGGACGACACCAGGTACAGCAGCCACAGCGGCCAGTCCAGGTACATCTGCAGTGCCAGCGCGAGGATGGCCGCCTCCAGCGCGAAGAAGATGAAGGTGAAGCTCGCGTAGATCAGCGAGGTGAGCGTGGAGCCCAGGTAGCCGAAGCCCGCGCCGCGTGTGAGCAGGTCCATGTCCACGCCGTGGCGCGCCGCGTAGTAGGAGATCGGCAGGCCGGTGAGGAAAGTGATGAGCCCCACCACCAGGATGGCCCACAGCGCGTTCGAGAAGCCGTAGCTCAGCCCGATGGCACCGCCGATGGCCTCCAGCGCCAGGAACGAGGTGGCACCGAAGGCCGCATTGGCCACGCGGAACTCCGACCATTTGCGAAAGCTGCGCGGCGTGTAGCGCAGCGCGTAGTCCTCCAGCGTTTCGTTCGCGACCCAGGCGTTGTAGTCGCGGCGGATGCGAAAGATCTTCTGTCCGGAGACGGATTGCATGGCGGGTTCTCGCGGCGGCGGTGGCATGAGGGCGGACACAGCAAGAAGCGCTCCCTGGTTGCATTGCCGCCAATGTCGTGCCTTCGAGTCTGCAGGCAGGGCGCCTGCGCACCGCTACGTTGAATGACGTATTCGCGAGTACGCAGGTGATTTCTAAAGTGCCAGCCATGGTGCTCGGGGCACCGTCCGATGCACTGTGATGGTGCGCGGCCCACTTTCCAACAACCTGCCTGGAGTTTCCTGATGTCGCGTGATTCCGATCTTTCTCTCGATGCCCTGGCATTGCGCCGCCGCCGTCTGCTGCAGGGCGCCGCCGCGTTGCCCGTGTTGGGCCTGAGCGGCCTCAGCTTCGGCCAAGGACAGTTCCCCACGGCCAAGGTGAACACCACCAAGCTCGCTGTGACCGACACCGAGGTGACGGTGGGCCAGCTGCACTCGTCTTCCGGCACCATGGCCATTTCGGAGACCGGCTCCATCCAGGCCGAGCAGCTCGCCATCGACCAGATCAACGCGATGGGCGGCATCCTCGGCCGCAAGATCAAGGTCATCAAGGAAGACGGCGCCTCCGACTGGCCGACCTTTGCAGAGAAGTCGAAGAAGCTGCTCGTCAACGACCACTGCGCCGCCGTGTTCGGCTGCTGGACCAGCGCCTCGCGCAAGGCCGTGCTGCCGGTGTTCGAGAAAGAGAACGGCCTGCTGTACTACCCGACCTTCTACGAAGGCCTGGAGCAGAGCAAGAACGTGATCTACACCGGCCAGGAAGCCACGCAGCAGATCATCTGGGGCCTGGACTGGGGCGCGAAGGAGAAGAAGGCCAAGACCTTCTTCCTCGTGGGCTCCGACTACATCTGGCCGCGCACCTCGATGAAGATCGCGCGCAAGCACATCGAGAATTTCCAGAAGGGTTCGGTCAAGGGCGAGGAGTACTACCCGCTGGGCCACACCAACTTCAACTCGCTGATCAACAAGATCAAGGTGGCAAAGCCCGACTGCATCTTCGCGGCGGTGGTGGGCGGCTCGAACGTGGCTTTCTACAAGCAGTTGAAGGCCGCGGGCATCACCGGCGACAAGCAGTTCCTGCTGACGCTGGCCGTGACGGAAGACGAAATGACCGGCGTGGGTGGCGAGAACTTCGCGGGCTTCTACTCGTCGATGAAGTACTTCCAGTCGCTGGACAACGCGAACAACAAGAAGTTCGTGGAAGCCTTCAAGGCGAAGTACGGCAAGGATGCGGTGATCGGCGACGTGACGCAGGCGGGCTACCTCGGGCCGTGGCTGTGGAAGGCGGCGGTGGAGAAGGCCGGCAGCTTCGACGTGGACAAGGTGGTGGCGGGCTCGCCGGGCATCGAGCTGAAGACGGCGCCCGAGGGGTACGTGAAGCTGGATGCGAACCACCACCTGTGGAGCAAGGCGCGCATCGGGCAGGGGCAGCTCGATGGCACGTTCAAGGTGGTGGCGGAGTCGGCTGAGCTGATCAAGCCGGATCCGTTCCCGAAGGGCTACCAGTAAGCCAGCAAGCAGGCCGTCGGCCCTCACCCCAACCCTCTCCCGCTGGCGGGAGAGGGGGCAACTCCAACATTCCGGACTTCCCGCCATGACTCTGTCGGACATGATGAACATCGGCCTCATGCAGGGCTTCGCGGGGCTGAGCCTCTTCGCGGTGCTGCTGCTGATGGGGCTGGGCCTGGCGATCATCTTCGGCCAGATGGGCGTGATCAACATGGCGCATGGCGAGTTCATGACCATCGGCGCCTACTCGATCTACCTGGCCGCGCGCGTCACCGAAAGCCTGGCGCCCGAGTTCATGCCGTACTACTTCCCGATCGCCATCGGGCTGGCCTTCGTCTTCGCCTTCATCGTCGGCTGGATCGTGGAGTGGGTGCTCATCCGCCACCTCTACAAGCGACCGCTCGACACGCTGCTCGCCACCTGGGGCGTAAGCCTGGGCCTGCAGCAGATTTTCCGCACCTTCATCGGCCCGAAGGAAGTAAGCCCGACGCTGCCCGAATGGCTCATGGGCTCGTGGACGCCGCATGAAGGCCTCGACATTCCCATCAACGGGCTGTTCGTGCTGGCGCTCACAGCACTGGTCACCGGCGGCGTGCTGATCGCGCTGCACAAGAGCCGCTGGGGCCTGCGGGTGCGTGCCACGGTGGCCAATCGCGTGATGGCCAACGCCACCGGCATCGACACGAAGAGGACCGACCGCCTGACCTTCGCCATCGGCTGCGGCATCGCGGGCATGGCGGGCGCGGCCTTCACCACCATCGGCTCGACAGGGCCGACCTCGGGCTCGCTCTACATCGTCGACGCCTTCCTGGTCGTCACCTTCGGTGGGGCGGCCAGCCTGTTCGGCACGGTGGTCTCGGCCTTCGGCATTGCGCAGACGCAGTCGATCTCCGAGTTCTTCATGACCGGCTCGATGGCCAAGGTGCTGACGCTGTCGCTGATCGTCTTCATCCTGATGCTGCGGCCACAAGGGCTATTTGCAGTCAAGGTTCGCCGCTGAATCCGATTCCCTCCTGGAGAACGTTCCGATGAATTTCATCAAGGCCTCGATCCAGCGCTACCAGCTCGGCAGCCTGTTGCTACTGGTCCTGCTGCTCGCGGTGGTGCTGCCGCTGTCGCTCGACATCTTCCGCCTCAACCTCGTGGGCAAATACCTCACCTACGCCTTCGTGGCCGTGGGCCTCGTGATGGTGTGGGGCTACGGCGGCGTGCTCAGCCTGGGGCAGGGCGTTTTCTTCGGCATCGGCGGCTATGCGATGGCGATGTTCCTCAAGCTGGAGGCGTCCGACCCGGTCTCCACCAAGATCCAGACCACGCCCGGCATTCCGGACTTCATGGACTGGAACCAGATCACCGAGCTGCCCACGCTGTGGCTGCCCTTCAAGAGTCTGCCGCTGAGTCTCGCGCTGGTGGTGCTGGCGCCGATGGCGCTGGCCTGGCTCATCAGCTTCGCGATGTTCAAGCGGCGCGTGGGCGGCGTGTACTTCGCGATCATCACGCAGGCGGTGGCGCTCATCTGCACCGTGCTCATCATCGGCCAGCAGGGCTATACGGGCGGCGTGAACGGCATGACCGACCTGAAGACGATGCTGGGTTGGGACACGCGCACAGACGGCGCCAAGTACGTGCTGTATTACGTCTGCGTCGGCCTCCTGGTGGCGAGCATCATGCTCTGCCGCTGGGTGCAGACCAGCAAGCTCGGCACGCTGCTGCTGGCCATGCGCGACAAGGAAGACCGGGTGCGCTTCTCGGGCTACGACGTGTCGAACTTCAAGGTCTTCATCTTCTGCCTGGCGGCCGCGCTTTCGGGCATCGGTGGCGCGATGTTCGCGCTGCAGGTGGGTTTCATGTCGCCGAGTTTCGTGGGCATCGTGCCTTCGATCGAGATGGTGATCTTCTGTGCGGTGGGCGGGCGCATGAGCCTGGTGGGCGCGGTGTATGGCGCGCTGCTGGTGAATGCGGGCAAGACGCTGTTCTCGGAGAGCTTTCCTGATCTGTGGCTGTTCCTGATGGCGGCGCTCTTCATCGGCGTGACCATGGCCTTCCCGATGGGGCTCGCGGGTTTGTGGGAAGAAAAGATCCGGCCATGGTGGAAATCGCGCCGCCAAGCCTTGCGCGATGCGGAAGTCAAACGACCAGCGGCCGCAGCACCCGTGGTGCCCACAGCCACACCATCCGAACCCACGCTGCCCGACGGCGTCGGCAGCCAGCGCGCCTGAACCCGGAGCCACACCCTCATGAGCAACACCGACTTCGCGCTCGCCGTGGAAGACCTCACCGTGTCCTTCGATGGCTTCAAGGCCATCGACGACCTCACGCTGTACATCGACCGCAACGAGCTGCGCGTGATCATCGGCCCCAACGGAGCCGGCAAGACCACGCTGCTCGACCTGATCTGCGGCAAGACGCGCGCGAGCGCCGGCAGCATCAAGTTCAACAACACCGAGCTCACGAAGATGGCCGAACACAAGCGCGTGCGGCTGGGTATCGGGCGCAAGTTCCAGACGCCGTCGATCTACGAGAACCTCTCGGTGTTCCAGAACCTGGAGGTCTCATTCCCGAAGGGCCGCTCGGTGTTCGGTGCGCTGGCTTTCAGGTGCGACGACGAGGTCAAGAACAAGGTGCAGGCCATTGCCGAGGACATCGGTCTTGCCGACAAGCTCGACGCCGAGGCCGGCCTGCTGAGCCACGGCCAGAAGCAGTGGCTCGAGATCGGCATGCTGCTGATGCAGGAGCCGGAGCTGTTGATGCTCGACGAGCCCATCGCCGGCATGAGCGCGCGCGAACGTGAACTCACGGCCGAGCTGCTCAAGCGCATCTGCCAGAACCGCGCAGTGATCGTCATCGAGCATGACATGGCCTTCGTGAAGCAGATCGCGCACAAGGTCACCGTGATGCATCAGGGAAAGATCCTTGCCGAGGGGCCGATGGAGAAGGTGCAGGCTGATCCGAAGGTCATCGACGTCTACCTGGGCCACTGACATGAGCAACATCAACCTGAAGGTCGAAGACCTGCACGTCGCCTACGGCCAGAGCGAGGCGCTGCATGGCATCTCGTTCGAGGGCCATGCCAACGAAACCATCGCCATCATGGGCCGCAACGGCATGGGCAAGACCACGCTCTTCAAGGGCCTGATGGGCGTGCTGCCGCTGAAGAGCGGGCGCATCGAGGTGGCGGGGCAGGACGTGTCGCGCGACGAGAGCTTCCGCCGCGTCGCCAAGGGCATCGCCTACGTGCCGCAAGGCCGCATGATCTTCCCGACGCTGACGGTGGAAGAGAACATCCAGACCGGCCTGGAAAACTCGAAGACCCGCCGAATCCCCGAGGAAATCTACGCGCTGTTCCCCGTGCTGTGGGACATGAAGACCCGCAAGGGCGGCAACCTCTCCGGCGGCCAGCAGCAGCAACTTGCGATTGCGCGCGCCCTCGTCACCGACCCCAAGGTGCTGCTGCTCGACGAGCCCACCGAAGGTATCCAGCCTTCGATCATCAAGGATATCGCCAAGGCGCTCAACGAGATCCGCAAGCTGCGCGGCATCACCATCGTCGTGTCCGAGCAGGTGCTCAGTTTCGCGATGGACGTGGCCGACAGGCTCTTCGTCATCGAAGGCGGCCGGTTCGTGCACGAGACCGCGCGCGACAAGACAGATGTCGACCACATCAAGGCCTATCTCTCCGTTTGACCTGACCGCAACCAACCCAACCAGGAGCCACTGCACATGACTGACACGCTGATCAAGGTCGACCTGACCAAGTCGCCCGTCGAGAACGAGAACATCCACAATCGCTGGCATCCGGACATTCCGATGGCCTGCTGGGTCAACCCGGGCGACGACTTCATCCTCGAGACTTTCGACTGGACCGGCGGCTTCATCAAGAACAACGACAGCGCCGACGACGTGCGCGACATCGACCTGAGCACCGTGCACTACCTCTCGGGCCCCGTGGGCGTGAAGGGCGCGGAGCCCGGCGACCTGCTGGTGGTCGATCTGCTCGACATCGGCGCCAAGCAGGACAGCCTCTGGGGCTTCAACGGTTTCTTCTCGAAGAAGAACGGCGGCGGCTTCCTGACCGACCACTTCCCCGAGGCGCAGAAATCGATCTGGGACTTCAAGGGCATGTTCACCAGTTCACGCCACGTTCCGGGCGTGAACTTCGCGGGGCTGATCCACCCCGGCCTGATCGGCTGCCTGCCCGACAAGCCCATGCTCGACATGTGGAACGAGCGCGAGAAGGCCCTTATCGCCACCGATCCGGAACGTGTGCCCGGCCTCGCGAACCCGCCGTTTGCGGGCACTGCCCACATGGGAAAGATGACCGGTGAAGCCCGCGCCAAGGCAGCCGCCGAAGGCGCGCGCACCGTGCCGCCGCGCGAGCACGGCGGCAACTGCGACATCAAGGATTTGTCGCGCGGTTCGAAGGTGTTCTTCCCCGTGTACGTCGATGGCGCCGGCCTGAGCGTGGGCGATCTGCATTTCAGCCAGGGCGACGGCGAGATCACCTTCTGCGGCGCCATCGAGATGGCTGGCTGGGTGCACATGAAGGTCACGCTCATCAAGGGCGGCATGGCCAAGTACGGCATCAAGAACCCGATCTTCAAGCCCAGCCCGATCACGCCGCAGTACAACGACTACCTGATCTTCGAAGGCATCTCGGTCGACGAGAGCGGCAAGCAGCACTACCTCGACGTGAACGTGGCCTACCGCCAGGCCTGCCTGAACGCCATCGAGTACTTGAAGAAGTTCGGCTACTCGGGCGCGCAGGCCTATTCGATCCTGGGCACGGCGCCGGTTCAGGGCCACATCAGCGGGGTGGTCGACGTGCCCAACTCGTGCGCCACGCTGTGGCTGCCCACGGGCATCTTCGACTTCGACATCAACCCGAACGCCTCGGGCCCGGTGAAGTTCATCGACGGCAGCATCGACATGCCGCTGTCGCACGACCTGCGCTGAAGCAAGCCATGCCGACCTACGACTACGCCTGCGGGCAGTGCGGCGGCTTCGAGGCGTTGCGGCCCTCAGGCCTGCGCGACGAGGCGGCTGCGTGCCCCGATTGCGGATGCGCTTCGCCGCGCGTGCTGTCGGCCGCGCCGCGGCTCGCACTGATGGCCTCGGGCACGCGCCGCGCCATGGAAACCAACGAGCGCGCGCGGCACGAGCCGGGCAACTCGCGCGACTACGCGCGCTTCAAGCATCCGGCGGGGTGCGGCTGCTGCGGCTCGGGCAAACGAAGTGCGACGGTGACGGCGCCGAGCGGGGCCAAGTCTGCGCCGTCGCGGCGACCGTGGATGATCAGCCACTGACGACCGGCTGTTTTCAAGGGTTCGATTGTTTCAATCCTGTGAACGCCGTGGTTCCTTTTGCCGGTGTTTTTCGAGGCTTTTCAGGATCAAACTTCTCCTCACCAACCAACCATCTGAAGGAGATTGAAATGAATGCCTCGAAGATCCTCGCTGCTGCTGCTCTCTCGCTCCTGGCCGCTGCCGGAGCCCATGCAGAAACCTACGACGGCGTGCACGTCGTGAACTCTTCTGTCACCCGCGCCGAAGTCGCACCGCAGGCCGCTGCCGCCGCACGCGCCGGCAACGAGTACGCCGATGCCTCCAGCGCTGGCGCACAGACCTTCACGTCGACCGCCAACCGCGCGACCGTGCAAGCCGAAGCCGTTGCCAAGGCTCACGATCCGCTCGCCAGCCTTGATCGCCGCGCGTTCTACCGCGACGAAGTGCCGCAAGCCTACAAGAAGCCCAGCGTGTCGTTCACGCGCCAGGCAGGCCTGTAAGCCGAACTGGCAAGCATGAAGAACGGGCCTTCGGGCCTTTTCTTCGTGTTCGCTTCGTGTAGTCCGCGTTATCGGCTGATGACGCCCGACCCTAGAGGGTCTCGTTTTCCTTGAGAACGCTCGCGTTGCGCAGCGCGGAGTTCAGCCATTTGGCAGCCGTGTTGCCATTCTTGATGGCCTCGATGCGCGCAGCCTCGTCCTCGACCTTCTTCGCCGCCGCCTGAAGAAGCGTCTCCACCTTCTCCCGCTCGACGACGACCACGCCATCCGCATCGCCGATGACGAGGTCACCGGGGGGCGGTGCGACAACGCCAGTCCCACGCTGGCGCGCGCATCGTCGAGCTGGCGGTGAAGACATGCGATTTCACTTCGAGGGCGAGCCAGCACGAGGTGGCGCCGGCGAACCCGCCGCGCGGTTCGGGTTCGACGCTGCGGCAGCGCTCGCAGCGCCAGGTGGCGAAGAAGCCCGCGAGGAAGACCCGTAGGTAGCCAAAACGGCGGGCGCTTGTTCGTTTTGCTTTGAAAATATACGCATTGAGTATATGCTTGTGGCCCATGAACATGCCGCAACAGGTGCTCCTCCGCGACGCGATGCGTCAACTCAACATGACGCGCGACGCCTTTGCCGAACGCATCGGCAGCCGCAGACGGGCGCTCGACGCCTGGCTGCTACCCGACGAGTCCAATGAATTCCGGGCCATGCCCGAAGTGGCCCGGCGCTTCGTGAGCGAAATCCTGGCTTCGGACGGGCGTCGCGCGGAATATACGCAAAGCGCATATGAAAGCGCCTTGCGAAGGTCGCTTGCCATTGAAGGCTCGCACCACCTGCTCTCGGTCAACCAGTTCAACCGCGACGCCATCGACGAGCTGTTCCAGCTGGCTGACGTCATGCAGCCCATCGCGCGGCGGCGCAAGGTCAGCCGCGTGCTCGAAGGCGCCGTGCTGGCCAATCTTTTCTTCGAGGCCAGCACGCGCACGCGTGTGAGCTTCGGCGCGGCGTTTTGCCGGCTGGGCGGTTCGGTGTGCGACACCACCGGCTTCACCTTCTCGTCCATGGCCAAGGGCGAATCGATCTACGACACCAGCCGAGTGATCAGCGGCTATGTCGACGCCATCGTGGTGCGGCATCCGGAGCAGGGCTCGGTCGCCGAATTCGCGCGCGCCACCAACGTGCCGGTCATCAACGGCGGCGACGGACCGGGCGAGCACCCGAGCCAGGCGCTGCTAGACCTGTACACCATCCAGCGCGAGTTCTCGCGTCTGGGGAAGCTGGTGGACGGTGCGCACATCGCCATGGTCGGCGACCTGAAATACGGGCGCACCGTGCACTCGCTCATCAAGCTGCTCGCGCTGTACAAGGGGCTGAAGTTCACGCTCATCTCGCCGCCCTCGCTCGCCATGCCGGCGGAAATCGTGGACGCCGTGAGCCGCAACGGCCACGCGGTCGAGACCGCGGCCGCGCCGGCGCAGGCGCTGGCCGGCGCCGACATCATCTACGCCACGCGCATCCAGAAGGAGCGCTTCGCGCACGACGAAGTGCTGGAGGGCTTCGACAACGCCTTCGAGATCAACCGCGCACTCGTCGAATCGGCCTGCAAGCCAGACGTGGTCGTGATGCACCCGCTGCCGCGCGACGGCCGCCCGGGCTCGCACGACCTCAGCGTCGACCTCAACAACGACCCGCGCCTGGCCATCTTCCGCCAGACCGACAACGGGATTCCCGTGCGCATGGCGATCTTCGCCACGCTGCTGGGCGTGGAAAAGCTCGTGAGCCGCTCGATGCGCGACGCCGCCTGGACGCCGCCCTCGCACATCGGGCCGGACGACAGCATGTTCCACGGGCTCGACTGAAACTGCCGCAGGGCGCACCGCCCCTGACGGGCGTCGACGGCTTCATTCCCGCGTGAGAGCGAACTGCTTGCGAATGCCGCCCGCAGCCGAAGGCCCCACCCAGAGATCGAAATCGCCGGGCTCCACGGCCGGCTTCATGTCGCGGCCGACGAATGCCAGGTCGTTGGCCGTGAGCGCGAACTCGACGACCGTCGATGCGCCGGGCGCAATGTCGACCTTGCGGAATTCCTTGAGCTCGCGCACGGGCCGGGTCACGCTGGCGGCGCGCTGGGCGATGTAGAGCTGCACCACTTCCTCGGCCTCGCGCTGGCCGGTGTTGCTGACGGTGGCGCGCACGCGCAGCGTGCCCGACAGCGGCAGGCGCTCCGAACTCAGCTCCACGCCGTCGTAGTGCACCGGTGCATAGCCGATGCCGAAGCCGAAGGGGTAGAGCGCCTCGTTGGTCGCGTCCAGGTAGCGGGTCCTGAAGGCCGTGCCCGGTGCGTTCTCGGGCGAGGGGCGGCCGGTGCGCTTGTGGCCGTAGTAGTAGGGCACCTGTCCCGCCGTCTGCGGAAAGCTCACGGGCAGGCGGCCCGAGGGATTGAAGTCGCCGAACACCACGTCGGCGATCGCGTTGCCGGTCTGCACGCCCAGGAACCATGTGACGAGGATGGCGCGCGCATCGCGCACCGCACCCTTGAGCGCCATCGCGCGGCCGTTGCTCAGCAGCACGACCACCGGCTTGCCGGTGGCGGCCACGGCTTCGGCCAGGTCCTGCTGCGCCTGCGGCAGGCCGATGTCGGCGCGCGAGCGCGCCTCGCCCGACATCTTCTGGCTCTCGCCGATGGCCAGCAGCACCACGTCCGCATCGCGCGCGGCGGCCACCGCGGCGTCGATGCCACCGGGCAACGCCGACTCGATGCCCGAGCCGCGCACGACGTTCACCGACGAATCGGCCCCCAGTGCCGCGCGCAGACCCTGGTCGACGCCCACCGGCGCCGACTGGCCCGGGGACAGGCTCCAGGCGCCCATCAGGTCGACAGTGCCCTCGGCGAAGGGGCCGATCAGCGCGATCTTCGTGCCGGCCTTGGACAGCGGCAGCAGCGCGCGCTCGTTCTTCAGCATCACGATGGAGCGGCGCGCGCTCTCGCGGGCCAGCGCGATGAACTCGGGGTTCTCTGTGCGTTGCGCGGCAGGCGGGCCGTCGAGGCCGCGCATGGGGTCGTCGAACAGGCCGAGCTTCTGCTTTACGCGCAGCACGCGCCGCACCGCGTCGTCGAGCCGCGCCATCGGCACTTCGCCCGACGCTACCAGGTCGGGCAGGTAGCGCGCGTACAGGCCGCTCTGCATGCTCACGTCGGTGCCGGCCATGAAGGCCTGTCTGGCCGCTTCGCGCGGGTTGGCGGCGTAGCCGTGCTCCACCAGTTCCTCGTCGGCCGTGTAGTCGGACACCACGAAGCCCTTGAACTTCCATTCGTCGCGCAGCACGCCCGTGAGCAGCGCGGGATTGGCGGTGGAAGGCACGCCGCCGATCTCGTTGAAGGCGCTCATGATCGACAGCGCGCCCGCGTCCAGTGCCGCGCGGAAGGGCGGCAGGTACACCTCGCGCAGCGTGCGCTCGGAGATGTCGCTCACGCTGTAGTCGAGTCCGCCCTCGGCCGCGCCATAGGCCGCGAAGTGCTTGGGCGTGGCCAGCATGGCGTCGGGCCGAGAGAGGTCGGGGCCCTGGAAGCCGCGCACGCGCGCGGCGGCAAACTGCCTGGAAAGGTACGCGTCTTCGCCCGCGCCTTCGAGGCCGCGGCCCCAGCGCGCGTCGCGCGCGACGTCGACCATCGGCGCGAAGGTCCAGCGGAAGCCGTCGGCCGTGGCTTCGATCGCCGCGGCGCGCGCGGTGCGCTCGGCGAGCGCGGGCTCCCAGCTCGACGCCTCGGCCAGCGGCATCGGGAACATGGTGCGAAAGCCGTGGATCACGTCCGCACCGAAGATCAGCGGAATGCCCAGGCGCGACTCGTTCACCGCCATCTGCTGTAGCCGCCGCTTGCCTTCGAGGCCCGCGTTGTTGAACAGGCCGGTGAGGCGGCCGGCGCGCACGTCGGCGGCTTCCTGCTGCACGTTGCGCGAGCCGGCCTGCGGGTTGTTGGGGGTGTCGATATCGGCCGGGCCGTAGAGGCTCAGCTGGCCGGCCTTCTCCTGCACCGTCATGCGGGCGATGAGCGATTCGATGCGGGCCTCGGCGGCGTCGGGCGAGCGGGAGGGTTGAAGGTCCTTGGAAACGGACGCCGCAGTGGCGGGAGGAAGCAGGGCGGGGAAGGAGAGTGCGGAAAGGAGGAAAACGAGGGCGGGAACCGCGGCTTTTCGAACGTGCATGGCCCTCTATTCTGCAGACAATGCACGCCGGCCCCGGCCAGCGGGTTTCCGCCCTGGCCGTAGGGGCTTGTCCGAGCCGGCCCGCCTATTCGGCGGTGGCGCCGGCTTCCTTCGCCACTTTGACCCACTTGGTCGTCTCGGTGCCGATGAAGTTGGCCAGTTCCGTGGGTTTCATGTTCCCGGCCGTTACACCCTGTTCCTCGAAACGTTTGATCACATCGGGCTGTTGCACCGCGCGGGCGAGTTCGGTGTTCAGGCGCTGCACGATCTCGGGCGGCGTGCCGTGCGGCGCCATGAGCGCGAACCATGTCGTCATGTCGTAGCCCTTGAGGCCGGCTTCGTCGAGCGTCGGCACACCAGGATAGGCGGGCGAGCGCGCCTTCGTGGTCACGGCCAGCGCATGCACCTTGCCGGCCTTGATGTGCGGCGAGGCCGAGGGGCTGGTCTCGATGGCCATCTGGATCTGCCCGCCCATCAGGTCGGCCATCATCGGCGCGCCGCCCTTGTAGGGCACGTGCACGATGTCGGTCTTCGTCATCGAGCGGAACAGTTCGCCCGAGATGTGCTCGGTGCTGCCGTTGCCGGCCGAGCCGAAGTTGACCTTGCCGGGGTTGGCCTTGATGTACGCGACGAGTTCGGCCACTGTCCGTGCAGGCACCTTCTCGTTGACGATCAGCACGTTGGGCGTGGAAGCCGCGAGCGCGACGGGATCGAAGTCGCGCTGGAAGTCATAGGCGAGCTTCTTGTAGAGGCCCGGCGCGATCGCGTGCGCGATGGTGGCGAGGAACAGCGTGTAGCCATCGGCCGGCGCCTTCGACGCGATGGTCGCGCCCACGGTGCCGCCTGCCCCGCCGCGGTTGTCGACGATCACCGGCTGCTTGAGCGATTCGGAGAGCTTCTGGCCGATGGTGCGCGCGACGATGTCGGTGGTGCCCCCGGCCACGAAGGGGACGACGAGCGTGATGGGTTTCGTCGGCCATTCGGCGGCGGATGCCGCGCCGCTGGCGAGCATCAGTGCGGCGATGGTGGTGCGAAGGAAGGTGTGTCGGTTCATGGTCTTGAGGTCTCGGTGTTGTTGTGGAGGTGAAGGGTCTCGCGCATTCAGTCCGCGCCCAGCCGCAGCCGGCTCGGCAGGCGCTTCTCGATGGCGAACTTCAGCAGCGCCGCGCAGCGGAAGATGCCGTGCGCGAACTTGCCGTAGGGCAGCGTGAGAAAGAGCGCCATCACCACGCCCAGGTGCACCGCGAGCAGCAGCGCCATGAAGCGGGTGTCGCGCCAGGCCAGCAGCGCCAGGCCGGTGAGGCTGGTGAGCAGCAGCAGCGCGATGAAGCCGCGGTCCATCGGCCGCTGCGCCGCGTCGCCGTGCGCGGCGTGGCGACGCAGGTTCAGCCAGAGCAGACCGACGGGACCGATCGCGAGGCCGATGCCGCCTGCAGCGCCCAGCAGCACCGGCAGGCTCGTGAGCGCGTAGGGCGCGTGCAGGTCGAACAGGTAGTGATAGAGCGTCGCCACGCAGGTCGAGGCAAAGCACAGCATGAAGCCGTAGAAGGTGAAGTGATGGAAGCGCCGACGCCAGAGGGTGAAGCGGTCGTCGTCGTTGTTGCATCCCTCGCCGTGGCCGCCGTCGAGGTACTTCAGGCGCAGCGCGTCGTGCGCGGCTTCGGCGCCGGCCGCGCGGCGCACGCCCGGCAGGTCGGGGGCGTTGCCTGGATCGTTCGCGGGCGACACCTCGCGCCAGAAGCGGCGCGTGCCCATCGCCAGCGCGAACATCACGAACAGGAACACCGCGCCGAACACCAGGGCGAGGAAGTTGTGCGGAAAGATCGCGTAGAAGTTGCCCGCAAGCGGTTCGTGCAGCAGCGCGCCCGACATCGCCACGGCCAGCACGAGGAACAGCGCGAGCCCGCCCGCCAGTGCGAGCGCGACGGTGAGCCCGGCCTTTTTGTAGAGCGCGCCCATCACGGGCGGCCATGCGTAGTCGTGGTAGGTCTGCAGGCGCACTTGCGCCATCGCCTGTGGCACGTTCACCGCGAACTCGTGCGGCGGTGCGTACTGGCAGGCATGCAGGCACGAACCGCAGTTGTGGCAGAGGTTTGCGAGGTAATGCGTATCGGCCTTGCCGAATTCGAGCCGTCGCGTCATCGCGGGGAACACGGCACAGAAGCCTTCGCAGTAGCGGCAGGCGTTGCAGATCTGCAGGATGCGTGCGACCTCGCCTTCAGGCGCGGTCAGCGGCAGGGCGGGCTGGATCGGGATCACGCGCGACGTGGGATTGCCGCCGATGCCGTCGGCATCGGCACGGGCGCGCGCGACGAGGTCAGTGAGCTGCTGCAAGGGCGGCCTCCGGAGATTGCTTTGAGACGTTCTTTGCTGCGTTCGCCGCTTGCGTGCCGGCGATGCGCCCGAAGGCCGTGCCGATGCTCATGCCCACGCCAGCCGTGTAGCCCTTGCCCAGCACGTTGCCGGCCATCATTTCGCCGGCCACGAAGAGGTTGGGGCTCGGCCGGCCGCCGAAGCGCACGGCGGCGGTCTCGTCCACCTTCAGGCCGAGATACGTGAAGGTGATGCCGGGGCGCAGGGGGTAGCCGTAGAAGGGTGCGGTGTCGATCGGCCGCGCCCAGTGCGTCTTGGCGGGCGCGAGGCCTTCGGTGTGGCAATCGTCCAGCGCCGTGTGGTCGAAGCGGCCGACGCGGCAGGCGGCGTTGTAGTCCTGCACGGTGCGAACGAAGGCGGCTTGGTCCAGGCCGAGCTTCAGCGCGAGTTCGCCGAGCGTGTTTGCCTGCGTGCCGGTGAACACCGGCGGCATGAAGCGCCCGACCGCTTTCTGATCGATGACCGACCAGGCGATCTGCTCCGGCTGCTGGGCCACGAGCCGGCCCCAGATCGCGTAGCGCTTGGGCCAGAAGTCTTCGCCCTCGTCGTAGAAGCGCTGCGCGTCGCGGTTGACCACCACGCCGAGCGACACGCAGTCGATGCGCGTGCAGATGCCGCCGTCGTACAGCGGTGCGCGCGCGTCGATGGCCACCATGTGGCCCTGCGACGGATCGCCGATGCTGTCGGCGCCCGCATCGATCATGTGCTTGAGCAGCACGCCCTGGTTGAAGCGCGTGCCGCGGATCAGGAAGTTGTCGGCCGGCCATTCGCCGCGTTCGTTTCGGCCCCACGCTTCGCGCAGCCACTCGCGGTTCGACTCGAAACCGCCCGAGGCCAGCACGCAGCTTTTTGCCGCGATGCGCCCGCCGGCTTCGGTGTGCACGGCAACGAAGCGGTCGCCGTCGAGTTCGACCGAGGCCACGGGCGAGTCGTAGCGGATCTGCACGCCCAGCCTTTCGGCGCTGCGGTAGTAGGCGTTGACGAGCGCCTTGCCGCCGCCCATGAAGAAGGCATTGGTGCGCGCCACGTGCAGCGCGCCCGACAGCGGCGGCTGGAAGTGCACGCCGTGGCTGCGCATCCAGTCACGGCAGTTCGACGAGGCGCGGATCACCAGCCGCGCGAGGTGCTCGTCGGTGAGGCCTCCCGTCACTTTCAGCAGGTCGTGCCAGTACTCCTCTTCAGGGTAGGCATCGACCAGCACATCCTGCGGCGCGTCGTGCATGCAGCGCAGGTTGCGGGTGTGCTGCGAATTGCCGCCACGCCATTCTTTGGGCGAAGCCTCCAGCAGCAGCACCGAAGCGCCGGCCTCGCGCGCCATCAGCGCGGCGCACAGCGCGGCATTGCCGCCACCGACAACCAGTACGTCTATCACTCGTGGGTCTCCTTGGAATGCAGGAGACTTTAGGGAGTGAAGCCTTCACGCGAAAGGCCAAAAGAAGCAACAGGTGTTCAGTGATCGAGAAGACTTGCGCCGGCCCAGCGGCCTTCGCGCACCAGCGTGCGCGCGGTCTCGGCCACCACCACGCGCGCGGCCAGCGCGGCGGGCGAGAGCTCGTCGTCCGACAGACTCACGAGCAGGTTGCGCCGGCCCACGTGCGCGTCGGAAATCTGCGTGAGCACGAGATCGTCGCGGTCGTGCCGCGCCGTGGCGGCGCCGGGCTGGATGGTCGCACCGTGGCCGGCGCGCACCGCGTCCATCAGCAATGCCAGGCCATCGACCTCGGCCACGATGCGCGGCGCCACGCGTGCCCGCGCAAAGGCGGCCATCAGCGTGGCTCGCAGGCCGTGGCTGCCGCTGGGCAGGATCAGCGGCACTTCGGCCAGCTGCGACAGCCGCACCTTCGCACCGGTGGGGCGCGGTGACAGCGTGGGCGAGGCGATCACGAAAAGCTTTTCGGCCAGCAGCGGCGCCACGCTCCAGCGCCGCGGCGTGTCGGTCTGGAACAGCACGGCCAGGTCGAGCTGGCGCGCGTGCAGCATCGTCGTGAGGTGACCTGACAGCGCCTCGACCATGTGCAGGCGCACTTCGGGGTAACGCGCCTGCATGGCCTGCATCAGCGGCACACCCAGCACGGTGGCGGTGGTGGGCGCCAGGCCCACGCTCACATGGCCCGACAGGCGCGCCTGCTGGGCGGCGCGCACGGCGTCGTCGGCGTGGCGCAACGTGAGCTGCGCCTGGTGCAGGAAGGCCAGGCCCGCGTCGGTGGGCATGACGCCGGTCGAATGGCGGCGCAGCAGCCGCGTCGAGAGTTCGCTTTCGAGCCGGCTGATCTGCTGGCTCAGCGCCGAGGTGACCACCCCCAACTCCACGGCCGCGCGGCCCATGCTGCGAAGCTCGCAGACCTTGACGAAGTAGCGCAGTTGCCGGAGTTCCATCGCCCGATCATCGCGCAGGCGCCGTCGGCCGCGAAAACAGCGGGCGGCGCGCGTCTTATTGTTTGTAGCTGTCGTCGATGCGGTCGAGCTTGCGGATCAGCGAAGGCCAGACGAACTGGCCGCCCATGCCGCCGGTCTGCACCTTCATTGCCTGGCCCACGCCCTCGACGATCTTGGGGTTCACCTGCGTGAGTTCACTGCCGCCCGACTGCGCCGCAATCTGGATCTGGCAGGTGTTCTCGAAGGTGTACATCGAGAGGAAGGCGTCGGCGATGGTCTTGCCGCAGGTCAGCAGGCCGTGGTTGCGCAGCATGAGGAAGTTGGCGCTCCCCATGTCGGCCTGCAGGCGCGGCTTCTCGTCGTCGCGAAAGGCCACGCCTTCGTAGTCGTGGTAGGCCAGCGAGGCCAGCACGAAGGTCGACTGCTGGCTGATGGGCAGCACGCCGTTTTTCTGCGCGCTGACGGCAATGCCGGCCTTGGTGTGGGTGTGCAGCACGCACTGGATGTCTTCGCGCGCGGCATGCACGGCGCTGTGGATAACGAAGCCGGCCGGGTTCACGGGGTAGGGCGAGTCGATGATCTTGTTGCACTGCTGGTCGACCTTCACCAGGCTCGACGCGGTGATCTCGTCGAACATCAGGCCGTAGGGGTTGATCAGGAAGTGGTGCTCCGGGCCGGGGATGCGTGCGCTGATGTGCGTGAACACCAGGTCGCTCCAGCCGTACAGCGCCACGAGGCGATAGCAGGCGGCAAGGTCGACGCGCAGTTGCCACTCCTCGGCGGAGACGAGCTTCTGGATTTCGGGTTGGGTGGTGGCGTTCATGGCGTGGTGTCCTTTGGTGGTTATGGAGTTCGGCATCAGGCCGCAGCCGGCTCTTGCAAGGCCGCCTTGTAGATGCTTTGCTTCGGCTGTGCCATCAGGCGGCGCAGCATGGGTTCGAATTCCCCGATCGGCAGGGTCTCGGCCTTGGGGTCGAAAGCGGGGTTGTCGTAGAGAGCGCAGAACTCGGCCGTGCGCTCGTAGTGCGGATGGTCCTTGAAGCTGTCGCGCATGTCGCGGTCCAGCCCGATGTGATGGAAGAAGTAGTGCCCCTGGAAGATGCCGTGGTGCTGCACCATCCAGTGATTGGCTTCGCTCACGAAGGGCTTGAGGATGGCGGCGGCGATGTCGGGGTGGTTGAAGCTGCCGAGCGTGTCGCCGATGTCGTGCAGCAGCGCGCACACCACGTACTCCTCGTCGCGGCCGTCGCGCAGCGCGCGCGTGGCGGTCTGCAGCGAGTGCGTGTAGCGGTCGACCGGAAAGCCGCCGTAGTCGCCTTCGAGGATCTGCAGGTGCTTGATCACGCGTGCGGGCAGGCCGCCCGCGAACTGCATGAACTCGCCGCCGATCAGCTGCCAGTCTTCGCGCGTGCTTTCCTGCATGCTCCTGAAACTTGCGCGTGCGTTGCTCATCGTGAGGTCTCCGTTCTTGTGGGTGCCGGTCACTGTATGCCTGCGCTTGACGCGGAACTGTCAAGAATTTGACAATGCGGGGTTCTGGTAAACCCCCGCCCGCATGGCCGCTTCGTCCAAACCCCGCCTCTCTGCCGCGCATCGCGGTGCCCTCGAGGGCAATCCATGGTTCACCAGCATTCCGCGCGCGCAGCGGGAGGCGCTGCTCGGCGCGGCCGAGCTCATCCATGCACGGCGCGGCGCGATGGTGTTTCGCCAGGGCGATCCCATTCACGCGGCTGGCGGCGGCTTCTATGGGCTGGTGGCCGGCACCATCAAGATCTCGTCTCTGCGGCAGGACGGGCGCGAGGCCATCCTCGCCGTGCTGGAGCCCGGCAACTGGTTTGGCGAGATCACGCTGATCGACGGCTCGCCGCGCACGCACGACGCCACCGCGCTGGAAGCGCTCGACCTGCTCGCAGTGCCGCCCGCGGCTTTCGTGCAGCTGATGCGCGACGTGGTCTTCTCCAACGCCATCGCCGCGATGCTGGCGGCACGCGTGCGCATGCTCTACGGCCTGACGGAAGACGCCATGCTGCGCAGCCTGCGCGCCCGCGTGGCGCACCGGCTGCTGGTGCTGGCGCGCGGCGATGCCACGCAATCGGTGCACCTGCGGCACCAACTGCAGCTGCCGCAGGAGGCGCTTGCCATGATGCTGGGCGTGACGCGGCAGACGCTGTCGAAGGAGCTCAATGCGCTGGCAGGCGAGGGCGTCGTCGCACTGGGCTACGGGCGCATCGAGCTGCGGTCGATCGATGCGCTGCAGGCGCTGGTGAGCACGGGTTGAGCCCGTGCGCAGGCATCAGCGCAATACGCGGCCGTCGGCGGAGATGCTGATGAGGTCGATGCTGCGCACGCTGTCGCGCAGGCCCGGGCGCAGGTTGATGCGGAAGCCGCCCACGTCGTAGTCGGTCATGCCGGACATCACACGCAGCAGGCTCGCCGTGTTGAAGCCGCGGCCCGCGCGGCGCACGGCCTCGCCGGCCGCCTTGGCCGCGATGAAGCCTTCGAGGCCTTCGTACGACGCGGTCTGGTCGGAGTTGTCGACGGCCGCAAGGTACTCCTTGACGATGGGAATGGCCGATGGCCGCGGCGAGGGCACCACCTGGGAGATCACGATGCCGCCGATGTCCTTGCCGAGCGTGGCGTAGAGCGGGTCGATGCCGACGATGGAGAAGGCCATGAAGTTGCCCGCATAGCCGCTCTTGCGCAGCTTGCGGATGGCGTTGGCCGTGGTGCCCGAGAGCGACACCAGCACAATGGCCTGGGGCGACTGCTGCTGCACCGCCTTCAAGGCTGCGTCGAGCTTGTCGCCGGTCGGCGGCACCAGTGCGGTTGCGACCAGCGGCGTGAGCTTGAGTTCGCTGATGGCCTGCTCGACGGCCGCGAGGCCGGCGCGGCCCATCGCGTCGTCGTCGCCCACCAGCGCCACGCGGGTCTGCCCCACGGTGGCGCACTGCTTCACGATTTTCAGGGCCTCGTCGATCATGCCGGGCCGCACGTGGAACACGTTGGGATGGTCGGCGCCGCGCAGCGTGTCGGAGGCCGCGAAGGGCGCGAACAGCAGGCTGCCCTGCTGCGTCGCAACGTTGGCGCCGGCCTCGCTGCTGGCCGTGCCGACGAAGCCGAAGAGCATGTCAGCCTTCTGGGTGGTGAGCAGGGTGCGCGCGTTGACGGCGGCGCGGGCCGCGTCGTAGCCGTCGTCGAGCTGCAGCAGCTTCAGCTGCAGGCCGCTGGCGGCGTTGCGTTCGTTGAAGTCGCTCACCGCGAGGCGGCTGCCGGCGGCGAAGGCGGTGCCGATCTCGTTGGCACTGCCCGTGAGCGGCACCGATTGCCCAAGCAGTACGACACGCGGTGCGCCGGCCGCCGTGCGCGCGGACTGCGCCATGGCGGGGTGAGCAATGCCGATGCCGCTGCCCAGCATCACCGCGCCCCATGCCTTGCCCAACCACTCTCTGCGTGATCCGTTCATTGGACACCTTCTTTCACATTAGTAAAAAAGTGTAGCAATTTCGGGGCCAAGGGGGAAGGCGGGTTAGCTCGGCCTCCTGGTCGCGAGGAGCCGGCTCAGGACAGCTGCTGGATGCGGATCAGGCTGCCCGCAGGATCGCGTACGGCGCAGTCGCGAACGCCGTACGGCTGGTCGGTCGGATCCTGGACGATCTCGGTGTCGCTGGACTGCAGCCGTGCGAAGGTGTCCTCGAGATCGGGAGTGGCCAGCAGGATAGCGGCATAGGTGCCCTTGGCCATCATCTCGGCGATGGTGCGGCGCTCGTCGTCGGTGATGCCGGGGTAGGCGGCCGGCGGCGCCAGCACGATGGACGTGCCGGGCTGGCCAGCGGGGCCGACCGTGATCCAGCGCATGCCCCCGTATCCGACGTCGTTGCGGACCTCGAAGCCGAGGAGGTCGCGGTAGAAGGCCAGGGAGGCTTCGGGGTCGTTGTGGGGGAGAAAACTCGCGTGAATGGTGATGTTCATGGTGCTCGGTCCAGTCCAGGTGTTGTCAGGCCGGCCAGTCTAGATTCGGACCTTCGAGTGGCGCTTCTCGATTTCTGATCGGTCTGGTGACCTGTTTCGCCACGCACGCCGGCATTCCCGCGGCCGCATGCGCGGCTTGGCGCTGGTAGGTGCTGGGCGGCACGCCGACCAGTTCGGCGAAGCGCGTGCTGAAGGTGCCCAGCGACGAGCAGCCGACCTCGAAGCAGACCTCGGTGACGTTGAGGTCGCCGCGGCGCAGCAGTGCCATCGCGCGTTCGATGCGCCGGGTCATCAGATAGGAATAGGGCGACTCGCCGTAGGCGAGCCGGAACTGGCGGCTGAGGTGTCCGGCCGACATGTGCACGCCATAGGCGAGCGCCTCGACGTCCAGCGGCTGTGCGTATTCCCGGTCGATGCGGTCGCGAACGCGGCGCAGCCGTGCGAGGTCGCGCAGATGCTGCGCCGCTTCGGGTTTGCTGGTCATCCGCGGGATCGTGCCACGCCCCACCGGGGCGCTCAAGCCCGCTGACAGGGCGTGGTCAGGTCGATGCGACCCGCTCGAACACCAGGTCCCACACGCCATGCCCCAGCTTGATGCCGCGGTTCTCGAACTTGGTGAGAGGGCGGTAGCCGGGCTTGGGTGCATAGCCTTCGGCCGTGTTGCGCAGCAGCGGCTCGGCCGACAGCACTTCGAGCATCTGCTCGGCATAGGGCTGCCAGTCGGTGGCGCAATGGATGTAGCCGCCAGGGCGCAGGTGCTGCGCGAGCTTGGTCACGAACTCGGGCTGGATCAGGCGGCGCTTGTTGTGGCGCTTCTTGTGCCACGGGTCGGGGAAGAACACGTGCACGCCGGCCAGGGTGCCGGGCTGCAGCATGTGGTCGAGCACGTCGACCGCGTCGTGGGCGCAGATGCGGATGTTCGACAGCGACTGCTCGCCGATGCGCTTGAGCAGCGCGCCCACGCCGGGCTCGTGCACTTCGCAGCAGAGGAAGTTGGTCTCGGGCAGCACGGTGGCGATGTGCGCAGTGGCCTCGCCCATGCCGAAGCCGATCTCCAGCACCGTGGGGCCGGCGCGGCCGCCGAAGGCGGCAGTCAGGTCGAGCGGTTCGGGCTTGTAGGGCAGCAGGAACAGCGGGCCCAGTTCGGAAAAGGCGCGTGCCTGGCCGTCGGTGGTGCGGCCGGCGCGCTTCACGAAGCTCTTGAGGCGGCGATGCAGCGGGTGCGGCTTGGCCGCGTCGTCGCTGCCTTCGGAAGAGGGCGCATCGTCGCTGCGCGGGAGGTCGTTGGACACGGTGTCGGGAGAATTCATTACGGCTGCGAATTGTAGAGAGCGCGCCATTCGGGCACCCAGCCGGCCAGGGCGTCCGCGCAGCCGGTGGCCGTGGTGGGGCGCAGGCCGAGCACGCGCGCGGCGCTGTCCAGTGCGGCCAAGGCAGCTTCGGGCGTGCCCGTGTCGATCGAGGTGGCGCCGTTCTGCTTCGACAACTTGTCGCCATCGGCGCCGCGCACCAGCGGTGTGTGCAGGTAGCTGGGTGTGGGAAAACCGAGCGCGCGCTGCAGCAGGATCTGGCGCGCCGTGTTGTCGGTGAGGTCCTCGCCGCGGACCACGTCGGTCACGCCCTGTTCGGCATCGTCGACCACCACGGCGAGCTGATAGGCCCACGGGCCATCGGCGCGGCGCAGCACGAAGTCGCCGACTTCGCGGCTCACGTTCTGGCACTGGCGGCCGAGGCGGCGGTCGGTCCAGCAGAGTTCGCTGCCGGCATCCGGGGCGTCGGCGTCTTCTTCCTCCCAGGGCACGCCCGGTGTGGGCGGCTGGTCGGCTTCGAACTTCGCGGTGGCGAAGCGCCAGGCGCGCGCCGGCTTGCCGTGCAGTCCGTTGCGGCAGGTGCCGGGATAGACCCGCTCGCCGTGGCGCTCGTGCCGCAGGCCGAGGCGCGCGAGCGCCTGGTTGATGTCCTTGCGCGAGCAGCCGCAGGGGTAGGCCAGGTCGCAGGCCTGCAGCCTGGCCAGTGCGGCTTCGTAGCGCGCGGTGCGCTGGGTCTGCCACACGGGGGCTTCGTCGGGCAGAAGGCTGCAATCGGCCAACTGCTGGAGGATGTGCTCGCCCATGCCGGGCAGGCAGCGCTCGGTATCGGCGTCTTCGATACGGACCAGCCAGCGCGCCTGCGGACCGCGGGCGCGCACGTCGAGCCAGCTTGCCAGCGCTGCCACGAGAGAACCCGCATGCAGCGGGCCGGTGGGCGAGGGCGCGAAGCGGCCGGTCTCCCTCATCATCTCCCGGTCAGATGACTTCGAGTGCGAGCGACAGGCCGGAGAGGAACGCGTCTTCCACGCGGTGGCCGGTGCACCAGTCGCCAGCCACGCCGATGTGCGCCTTGGCGTCCCAGAGGTGGGTGGTGCCCATCGGCACCTGTGTCTGCGCTTCGCTCCAGCACAGCGCCTGGGCGTGCGCGGGGGTGGCATGGACGCCGGTGATCTCGGCGAAGGCGCGCAGCAGCTTGGCCTCGACGCGCGTGGGCGTGTCGCGCACGTGTTCCTGCGACCATGCGGCGCTGGCCTGCAGCGTCCAGCGTTCGACGGGCTCGCGGCCGGGCTTGGAGGATTCGCGCGCCAGCCATGCCACGCGGTGGTGGGTACTGCGCGCCGCATTCCACTGCGGGCCGAGGTGCGACATGGTGGGCTGGTTGGCCTGAGGGTAGGCAATCATCAGCGTCCAGCAGGGCGCGATGCGCACGGGTTCGATCTTGCGGCTGAGCGCGGCCGAGAGCTTGCCGTCGCCCAGCAGCGCGCGGGCGCGCGAGGGCGGCACGGCGAGCAGCACGGCGTCGAAGCCCGAATACACGTGCCGGGAGTCGTCGGTGCCCGTGGTGCGCAGCTGCCAGCGCTGGGGGGCAAGTGCATCGGGCTCGATCTGCGTGACCTGCGTGCCGGCGACGAGGCTGTCGCCGAGCGGCTTGGCCCAATGGGCCACCAGCGCATCCATGCCGGGCTGCGCCACCCAGTGCGGCTCGAGCGAGGGCAGGGCCGCCTCGGCTACGCGGCCGTGGGCGTCGAGCACGCGCACGAGGTTGGCGCTCCAGCGCTTGCACAGGCCGGGCGTGCTTGCCAGCGCGAGCGCAAAGCGCGGGTCGCGCACGGTGAAGTACTGCGCGCCGCTGTCGAAGCGGCCGAAGGCGGTGTCGATGCTCGCCATGCGTCCGCCGGCCGTGGCCTCGCGTTCGAACAGCGTGACCTTGTGGCCGGCTTGCACCAGCGTTCGCGCACAGGCCACCCCGGCAATGCCAGCGCCGACGACGGCGTAATGGCGCGGGGTGGCTGGGGTTCGGTGGCGGACGGAGGGCTTGGCAGTTGCGCGAGTGCTCATTGCAGACTCTTTTCTTCTGGGTGGGAATGCGGTTGGATGTGTCTGCACTCTACATCGGTCCGAGAGGGGCTTCGCCTGAGGGCACACCCTTAGCGAAGCCGCGCGATCCTCGGCAATACTTATCGGCCCCGATGCCGATCGAGCAACGCGCGCCGCGTGCCTTCGTGCTCGAACTGCGCCAGCCACCATTCGAGCGCCTTCCCCGGCTTGCCCGCGCTGCGCACGCGCCATGCGCAATGCATCGTTCCAAGTGGCGGCTTGCGCTCCGTCTTCAGCTCGACCAGGTGCCCGGCCTCGATGTACGGCCGCGCCATCGGCTCCGGCAGGAAGCCACCGCCCAGCCCGTGCAGCTGCGCCGCGATCTTGGCCTGCATGCTCGGCACGGTGAGCACGTCCTGCCCGCTCACGAGGTTCAACGTCATGCTGGGGCCGTGCCGCGCCGAATCGGCTGCGGCCACCGCGCGGTGCTGCCGCATCACCGCGTCGCTCAGCGGCTCGGACACGCGCGCCAGCGGATGTTGCGGCGCCACGGCGTAGACGAAACGCAGCTCGCCGATCAGCCGGCTGCGGATGCCGGTGGCGGTGAACGTCAGGCTCGCCGCATCGAGCACCGCGCCGATGGCCAGGTCGGCCTCGCCGGTGGTCAGCGCCTCGATGGTGCCCAGCAGCGTCTCGTCGCGCAGCTTGAGCCTCGTCGGCGGCTCGAGGGCGAAGAAGGCGGTGGCCAGGTCGAGCAGCGGGTCGCGCGCGATCACGCTGTCGACCGCGATGGTCAGCATCGGCTCCCAGCCCGTGGCCACGCGCTTCACCCGGTTGGCCACCGCATCGATCTCGGCCAGCAGCCGGTCGGCCTCGCGCAGCAGTTCGGCGCCGGCCTCGGTCAACCGCGCCTGGCGGGCGCTGCGGTCGAACAGCAGCACGTCGAGCGCGTCCTCGATCTGGCGCACGCGGTAGCTCAACGCGCTCGGCACGAGGTTCAGCGAGCGGGCGGCGGCAGCAAAGCTGCCAGTGCCGGCCACGGTCTGGAGCATGGCGAGGGCGTCGGGGGTCAGCACGTCTCGGGGGCTGGGCATAGGGGCTCCATTGATCAAATTATTTGAATGGTGCCATCAAACCGAGGCGTCTTTCCGAATGGGGTGCGGACCTAAAGTTCTTCACATCCGCTGCGCATCCGGCGCGGCATACGAAAAAGGCCCGCACACCCCAACGGGGCAGGGCCAAAGGAGTTCGACGATGTTGCAAGTCCGTAAATCTCAGGAACGCGGTTATGCCGACCATGGCTGGCTGCGCTCGTTCCACAGCTTTTCCTTCGCCGGTTACTACGACCCTGCCTACATGGGTTTCGGCAACCTGCGGGTGATCAACGAAGACCGCGTGGCGGCGGGCGCCGGTTTCGGCACCCACGGCCACAAGGACATGGAGATCATCAGCTACGTGCTCTCGGGCGAACTGGCGCACAAGGACAGCATGGGCAACGTGGAAAGCATTCCGCCGGGCGACGTGCAGCGCATGAGCGCGGGCCGCGGCGTGATGCACAGCGAGTTCAACCACAAGGCCGACGAGACCACGCACTTCCTGCAGATCTGGATCGAGCCGAATGTGCGCGGCATTGCGCCGGGCTACGAACAGAAGCAGTTCACCGACGCCGAGAAGCGCGGCAAGCTGCGCCTCGTGGCCTCGCCCGACGGCAGCGACGGCTCGGTGACGGTGCATGCCGATGCCCGCCTGTACGCCGGCCTGCTCGACGGCGAGGAAAAGGCCGGCCTGGCGCTCGACCCGCAGCGCAAGAGCTATGTGCACCTGGTGCGCGGCGAGCTCGAAGTGAACGGCCAGAAGCTCGTCGGCGGCGACGCCGCGATGCTGCAAGGCGAATCGCAACTGACGCTGGGCGCCGGCAAGGACGCCGAAGTGCTGGTGTTCGACCTGGCCGCCTGATCCCCCTTGCCGGGCGCGTGGTGCGCCCGGTTCTTTTCTTTTCTCTTTTTTCTTTTTCAACAACCGAGGAGTTTTCAACCATGGCAACCGCAACCGCAACCACCACCAATTCCACACAAGACACGCTCGCTCTGATCGGCCGCATCCTGGTCGCCTACCTGTTCATTCCCGCCGGCATCGGCAAGCTCATGGGCTTCGGCGGCACGGTCGGCTACATCACCTCGGCCAGCCTGCCGCTGCCCGAAGTAGCGGCGGCCATCGCGATCCTCATCGAACTGGGCCTCGGCATTGCGCTGCTGCTGGGCTTCAAGACCCGCTGGACCGCCATCGTGATGGCGATCTTCTCTGTGGTCACGGCGCTGTTCTTCCACAAGTACTGGTCCGCGCCCGACGCGATGAAAATGATGCAGCAGATCAACTTCAACAAGAACATCGCGATTGCCGGTGGCCTGCTTGCGATCGCTGCTTTCGGCGCTGGTCGGTTCAGCATCGATAGAAAGTAAGCTCTTCCTGGGCTTCGCGCACTTCGGGTCGTTTCGGGGTGCGCTCATGCCGACGGGGTACCTTGCTCCGCGAATGTCCCCCGGCCTGCGGCCTCCTCCTTTATTTCGCTGCGCAAGGCACCCCA